>NZ_JARAVM010000034.1:0-89249 GCF_033792735.1 Streptomyces sp. PA03-3a | reverse complement strand
GCCCTCGGCCGCGGGTTGCGCACCGGAGGCCTTGCCGCCGCGGGCGGGTTTCGCGCCGGCCGCCTTCTGCGGCCGGGTGGCCGAGGCCGGCGGGTTCGGCGGGGCTGCGGGGGGCGGCGGGGGAGCCGAGCCCTCGGACCCGCTGCCGCGTGCGGGACGTGCGGCGCGGGCCCTCCCGTTCCCGCCCGGGCCGGGGGTGGCGTCGGGGAACGGCTGGCGATCGGTCACGATCAGGTCCTCCTCGGATGGGCGTGGGGGTGCCCGGTCAGGGGGTGCGGCCGTGCGGCGGCTGCGCGAGACGGCGCACCGCGGCCATGGGGATGGGCAGCCAGGCGGGCCGGTGCCTGGCCTCGTAGAGCACTTCGTAGACGGCCTTGTCGGTCTCGAAGGCTCGTATGACGACGGGCTCGTCCCTCGGATCGGTACCGGCGGCCTCCGCGTAGCCCGCGCAGAAGGCGGCGCGCTGCGTCTCCGCCCACTCGGGCGCCCCGGGGGCGGACGGGTCGTGGTGCCGGGCGGCGTAGTCGAAGGAGCGCAGCATCCCGGCGACGTCCTGCACCGGGGGCGCGGGACGGCGGCGTTCGGGCAGCGGCCGGGCCGGCTCGCCCTCGAAGTCGATGAGAACCCACCCTCCGGGCCCCGTGCGCAGGGCCTGACCGAGGTGGAGGTCGCCGTGGACGCGCTGCGCGGCCAGCGTCGTGCCGCGCGTGCCGAGCGCCGCGAGGTCGTCGAAGGCGGTCCTCAGCGCGGCGCGGTACGGCCGCAGGGCGGGCACCGCCGCCGCGGCGGCGTCCAGCCGTCCGGCCATCGCGGCGGCGAGCAGTTCGATCTGCGGACGGCGCAGGGTGCTCGTCGGCAGGGCGCGGGCCAGCGCCAGATGGACCTCCGCGGTGGCGCGCCCCAGAGCGCGCGCCTCGCCGGAGAAGTCCGTGCCGTCCTCCACGGCCTGGAGGGCGAGTTCCCACGCCCCGGCCGAACCGGGCAGGAAACGCTGCAGCACGCCGAGCGTGGCGGGCTCGGCGTAGAGGCCGAGCGCCTCGAACCAGGCGGCGGGCGCCGGGACCCGCCGCGAGCCCGCCCGCGCCAGGGCGAGCGAGAGCTCCAGGTCGGGGTTGGGGCCCGGGGCGATCCGCCGGAACAGCTTGAGGATGAACGTGTCGCCGTAGATGACCGAGCTGTTGGACTGCTCGGCGGTGGAGAGCCGGGGCGCCAGCCCCGCGGGGATCGCCGCGGCCGGCTCGGAACCGAAGCGCAGGTGCCCGGTGCGGCCGGGGGCGCGCAGCCGCTCCAGCAGCAGGGACGTCAGACGCGGGTCGTGCAGCGCCTCGTAGATGGTCAGGCCGTCCAGGGGGCCGCCGACGGCGTGCCCGACGAGGGCGGGGGCGAGCGCGGGCGGCAGCAGTGCCCGGGTGCCGAGCAGCAACTGATAGGTGTCGGCCGGCTGCCCGCGCCCGGTCCCGGGCATCCGCTCCTGCACGTCGTGGTGGACGTCGAGCAGCAGATGGAGCAGTCCGGGGGTGCCCAGCCGCCCGTCGGCGGGCAGCAACTCGGTGGCCGAGACCAGTCCGAAGCCGCTGATCGGCCGTCCCTTCCCGGCGAACCACCGCTGCCGGGGCAGCCACTCCCGCAGCATCGGGACGAGCGCGGAGAGCAGCCCCGGCGCCGGGGGCACGGTGGTCCCCGACCGGACTGCGGAGGTGCGAAGCCACGAGGTGTCCGACATGACGTCCTTTCCTCGGGTGCCGGGCCTGCTGGTTCCCTAAGTGAAGGGGCGTGCTGCGGCGATGGTCCGACGAGTGGGACGTGTCGGACGAATATCATCCGAGCCGGTCGATCAATTGGCGTACTTGGCGTACTTGGCGTACGAGGGACAAGGGCCCGTACAGCATCCGATATGACGCTGGATCCGGCAGGGGGAGCCTGCCCCGACGGCCCGGCACGAAACCGTGCCGGGCCGCCGGGTCGCCGTCACCCGGCGGGGACCGCCTACACCGCGTCGCGGCGCAGCCGGAACCAGTAGAAGCCGTGACCGGCGAGGGTGAGCAGGTACGGCCATTCGCCGACGGCCGGGAAGCGCACCCCGCCGATCAGCTCGACGGGATGCCTGCCGGTGAAGGACCGCAGGTCGAGCTCGGTGGGCTGGGCGAAGCGCGAGAAGTTGTTCACGCACAGGACGAGATCGTCCTTGTACTCGCGCAGGAAGGCCAGGACGGCCGGGTTGCTGGAGGGGAGTTCGGTGTACGAGCCCAGGCCGAAGGCCGGGTTCTGCTTCCGGATCTCGACCATCCGGCGGGTCCAGTGCAGCAGCGAGCTCGGGGAGCTCATCTGCGCCTCGACGTTGGTCACTTGGTAGCCGTAGACCGGATCCATGATGGTCGGCAGGTAGAGCCGGCCCGGATCGCAGGAGGAGAAGCCCGCGTTGCGGTCCGGGGTCCACTGCATGGGGGTGCGCACGGCGTCGCGGTCACCGAGCCAGATGTTGTCGCCCATGCCGATCTCGTCGCCGTAGTAGAGGATCGGCGAACCCGGCAGGGAGAGCAGCAGCGCCGTGAAGAGCTCGATCTGGTTGCGGTCGTTGTCCAGCAGCGGGGAGAGCCGGCGCCGGATGCCGATGTTGGCCCGCATACGCGGGTCCTTGGCGTACTCCGCGTACATGTAGTCGCGCTCTTCGTCCGTCACCATCTCGAGCGTCAGCTCGTCGTGGTTGCGCAGGAAGATGCCCCACTGGCAGTTCTCGGGGATCGCCGGGGTCTTGGCCAGGATCTCCGAGACCGGGTAGCGCGACTCCCGGCGCACCGCCATGAAGATGCGCGGCATGACCGGGAAGTGGAAGGCCATGTGGCACTCGTCGCCGCCCTTGGCGTAGTCGCCGAAGTAGTCGACCACGTCCTCGGGCCACTGGTTGGCCTCGGCGAGCAGCACCGTGTCCGGGTAGTGGGCGTCGATCTCCTCGCGGACCATCTTCAGGAAGTCATGGGTACGCGGCAGGTTCTCGCAGTTGGTGCCTTCCTCCTGGTACAGGTACGGCACCGCGTCCAGCCGGAAGCCGTCGATGCCGAGGTCCAGCCAGAACCGCAGGGCGGCCAGGATCTCCTCCTGGACTTTGGGGTTCTCGTAGTTGAGGTCCGGCTGGTGCGAGAAGAAGCGGTGCCAGTAGTACTGCTTGCGCACCGGATCGAAGGTCCAGTTGGAGCTCTCGGTGTCGACGAAGATGATGCGGGCGTCCTGGTACTGCTTGTCGTCGTCCGCCCAGACGTAGTAGTCGCCGTAGGGGCCGTCCGGGTCCGTGCGGGACTGCTGGAACCACTCGTGCTGGTCGCTGGTGTGGTTGACGACGAAGTCGATGATCACCCGCATCCCGCGCTGGTGGGAGGCGTCCACGAATTCCACGAAGTCGGCAAGGTCGCCGAACTCCGGCAGTACGGCCGTGTAGTCGGCGACGTCGTAGCCTCCGTCTCGCAGCGGCGAGGCGAAGAACGGCGGCAGCCACAGGCAGTCGACGCCCAGCCACTGCAGATAGTCCAGTTTGGCAGTGAGCCCTTTGAGGTCGCCGATGCCGTCGCCGTTGCTGTCCTGGAAGGACCGTACGAGGACTTCGTAGAAGACGGCCCGCTTGAACCAGTCGGGGTCCCGGTCTTTGGCCGGGGTGTCTTCGAACGTGTCAGGTACGGGTTCGTTGACGATCAAGTGGGTGACCCTCCTGTCGATGGAGTAGGTCGCAGGGTGAGGATGTGCGCGGGCGTACGGCCCGGCTCGAGGCGCACATAGTTGTCCCTGCCCCAGTGGTAGGTCTCGCCGGTGAGCTCGTCGCGCACCGGGGTGGACTCGTGCCACGCGAGGCCGAGTTCCGGCATGTTCAACGAGACGGTCGCCTCCTGGGTGTGGTGCGGGTCCAGGTTGACGACCACCAGTACGACATCGCTGCCGTCGCCCGAGCGCTTGGAGTACGCCAGCACCGCGTCGTTGTTCACGGGGTGGAAGCGCAGATCGCGTAGCTGCTGGAGCGCGGGGTGGCGGCGTCGCAGCCGGTTCAGCGTGGTGAGCAGCGGAGCCAGCGAACGGCCGTCGGCCTCGGCTGCCGCCCAGTCGCGGGGCTTGAGCTCGTACTTCTCCGAGTGTAGGTACTCTTCGCTTCCCTCGCGCACCGGCGCGTTCTCGCAGAGCTCATATCCGGCGTACACCCCCCATGTGGGGGAGAGCGTCGCCGCCAGGACCGCACGCGCCTCGAACGCCGGGCGGCCGCCCTGCTGCAGATAGGCGTGGAGGATGTCCGGGGTGTTGACGAAGAAGTTGGGCCGCATGTAGCTCGCGGCCTCGCCGGACAGCTCCGTCAGGTACTCCGTCAGTTCCTGCTTGCCGTTGCGCCAGGTGAAGTAGGTGTACGACTGCTGGAAGCCGATCTGGGCCAGGGTGTGCATCATGGCCGGACGGGTGAAGGCCTCCGCCAGGAAGATGACGTCGGGGTCGGTGCGGTTGATGTCGGCGATGACCTTCTCCCAGAAGACGACCGGCTTGGTGTGCGGGTTGTCGACCCGGAAGATCCGCACCCCGTGGTCCATCCAGTGCCGCAGCACCCGCTCGGTCTCCTGCACGATGCCGCCGAAGTCGGCGTCGAAGGCGATCGGGTAGATGTCCTGGTACTTCTTCGGCGGGTTCTCGGCGTACGCGATCGAGCCGTCCGCCCGGGTGGTGAACCATTCGGGGTGCTTGCCGACCCACGGGTGGTCGGGGGAGCACTGCAGCGCGAAGTCCAGGGCGATCTCCAGCCGCAGCTCGCGCGCCCGCTCCACGAAGAAGTCGAAGTCCTCGATCGTGCCGAGGTCCGGGTGGACGGCGTCGTGGCCGCCCTCCGCGGAGCCGATCGCCCAGGGCGAGCCCACGTCGTGCGGCCCGGGGTCGAGCGTGTTGTCCGGCCCCTTGCGGAACGCTGCGCCGATCGGGTGGACGGGTGGCAGATAGACCACGTCGAAGCCCATCGCGGCGATCGCCGGCAACCGTTCGGCCGCCGTGCGGAAGGTGCCGGACCTCGGTGGTCGCCGGCCCGTGGGGTCCACCACGGCACCCTCGGACCGGGGGAACATCTCGTACCAGGACCCGAACAGCGCACGCTGCCGCTCCACCTGGAGGGCCGCCGGACGGGAGGCGCTGACCAGGTCGCGCAGCGGGTGCCGGCCGAGCACCTCCACCACGTCGGCCGCGAGGGCGGCGGCGTGCCGCTCGGCGGGTGTGCGGGAGGTGTCGCGCAGCGAGTCGGCCGCGGCCAGCACCACGGCGCGGCCGTCCTTCTTGGGTACCCCGGCCGCCGCGCGCTCGTGCAGTTCGGCCCCCTCGGCGAGGACCAGTTCGGTGTCGATGCCCGCGGGGACCTTGATGCCCGCGTGGTGCCGCCAGGTGGCCACCGGATCGCTCCAGGCCTCCACCGTGTACGTCCAGCGGCCCTCCGCGGTCGGGGTCACCTCGGCGCCCCACCGGTCGGTGCCGGGGGCGAGTTCGCGCATGGGGATCCGTGGCCCGGAACGTCCCGCGGGGCTGCGCAGGACCACGTTGGCCGCCACCGCGTCATGTCCCTCGCGGAACACCGTGGCGGTGACCTGGAAGGTCTCGCCGACCACGGCCTTGGCGGGGCGGCGGCCGCAGTCGACCAGCGGGCGGACGTCCAGGACGGGGATACGACCGATCATTGCGCCTCACCAGTTTGTGCGGGTGGCCGGACGGGTACCTTCCGCTCTTTTTATCTGCTCCTTCGGATGCCTGCCTGTGGGCATGACCGCTCCTGTCCGCGTTCACTCGGGTGGGCGGATACGAGTTGTGGTGTGGGAGGGTTGGGCGCCGCGTCGCGCAAGGGTGAGCCTGCCCATTGGATGACGGTCGAATACTCCCCGGAAAGGGGTACTGGCGCGTAAGTTGCGCTCCCGGCGGCCCCGGCGGCGCCCGGACGAAGACAACCGGCCACCGTCCCGCGGCCCGGCGCGCACGGCCGCCGGGGGCGCCGGGCCGCCGCCCGTGACCCCGTCCCGGCCGTACGTCGTAGCCCCCTTGGTGCGCCGCGACCGACGGCCGTGCCGCAGTGGTCGTAGCCGCCGCCCGACACGCTGACGAGGCGCCCGCGGGCCCGCGGGCGGGGGGCCCGGGACGCCCGTGACGTCCCCGTACGCCAGGGCACGGGTGCCGCGTGGCGGCGCCCGGGTTCGGGATGTTGGGTCCCCGGTTGTCACCACCGCACCGAAAGATGCCGCTACCGTCGGAGATGTGAAGGCTATTCGTCGATTCACCGTGCGAACCGTCCTGCCCGAACCACTACGTCCCCTGGGGGAGCTCGCGCAGAATCTGCGCTGGTCCTGGCACAACGAGACCCGTGAGCTGTTCCAGTCCGTCGACCCCGAGGGCTGGAGAGCCGCGGCCGGCGACCCGGTGCGGCTGCTCGGCGCCGTCTCGAAGGACCGGCTGAACGCCCTCGCCAAGGACCGCAGGTTCCTCCGCCGGCTCGGCACCGCCGTCGAGGACCTCCACGACTACCTCGGCAATCCGCGCTGGTACCAGGGCGCCGCCGAGGAGGGGGAACTCCCCTCCGCCATCGCCTACTTCTCACCCGAGTTCGGGATCACCGCCGCGCTGCCCCAGTACTCCGGCGGCCTCGGCATCCTGGCCGGCGACCACCTCAAGGCCGCCAGCGACCTGGGCGTGCCGCTGATCGGGGTCGGCCTGCTCTACCGGCACGGCTACTTCCGCCAGTCCCTGTCCCGGGACGGCTGGCAGCAGGAGCACTACCCGGTGCTCGACCCGAACGAGCTGCCGCTGTCGCTGCTGCGGGACGCGGACGGCGGCCCCGTCCTGGTCACCCTGGACCTCCCAGGGGGCCGAAGCCTGCGCGCCCACGTGTGGCTGGCGAGGGTCGGCCGGGTCCCGCTGCTGCTGCTCGACTCCGACGTCGAGGAGAACCACCCCAACGAACGCGACGTCACCGACCGCCTCTACGGCGGCGGCAGCGAGCACCGGCTGCTCCAGGAGATGCTGCTCGGCATCGGCGGCGTCCGTGCCGTACGCACCTACTGCGCGCTGACCGGGCACCCGGCGCCCGAGGTCTTCCACACCAACGAGGGCCACGCGGGCTTCCTCGGCCTGGAGCGCATCCGCGAGCTCGCGGCCGACGGAGAAGGGCTGGATTTCGACTCCGCACTGGAGGCCGTGCGGGCCGGCACGGTCTTCACCACCCACACCCCCGTACCGGCGGGCATCGACCGCTTCGACCGGGAACTGGTCGCCCGGCACCTCGGCGACGAGGGCGAGCTGCGCGGCGTGGACGTCCAGCGGGTGCTGGAGCTGGGGATGGAGACCTACTCCGGCGGCGACCCCAACGTCTTCAACATGGCCGTGATGGGGCTGCGGCTCGCGCAGCGCGCCAACGGCGTGTCCACCCTGCACGGCGGCGTCAGCCGCGAGATGTTCGCCGGACTGTGGCCGGGCTTCGACCCGGAGGAGGTGCCGATCACCTCCATCACCAACGGCGTGCACGCCCCCACCTGGGTGGCGCCCGAGGTGTTCCGGCTCGGCGCCCGGCAGGCCGGCGCCCAGAACGCCGAGGACGCGATGACCACCGGTCTCGCCGACACCTGGGAGAGCGTCTTCCGGATCCCCGACGCCACGATCTGGGAGCTCCGCCGGGAGCTGCGCGAACAACTGGTGCGGGAGGTGCGCCGCAGGGTCCGCGCCTCCTGGCGGCAGCGCGGCGCCGGCTCTGCCGAGCTGGGCTGGGTCGACGACGTCCTCGACCCGGACGTGCTGACCATCGGCTTCGCACGCCGGGTCCCGTCGTACAAGCGGCTCACCCTGATGCTGCGCGACCAGGACCGTCTGATGGAGCTGCTGCTGCACCCGGCCCGGCCGATCCAGATCGTCGTCGCCGGCAAGGCGCACCCGGCCGACGACAGCGGCAAGCGGCTGGTGCAGGAGCTGGTGCGCTTCGCCGACGACCCCCGGGTGCGGCACCGCATCGTCTTCCTGCCGGACTACGACATGGCCATGGCCCAGCACCTCTACCCCGGGTGCGACGTCTGGCTGAACAACCCGCTGCGGCCGCTGGAGGCGTGCGGCACCTCCGGCATGAAGGCCGCGCTCAACGGGTGCCTCAACCTGTCCGTCCTGGACGGCTGGTGGGAGGAGTGGTTCGACGGCAACAACGGGTGGGCGATCCCCACCGCCGACGGTTTCGGCGCGGCCGGCGACCCCGACCGCCGCGACGACATCGAGGCCGCAGCCCTGTACGACCTGATCGAGAACCAGGTCGCCCCCCGGTTCTACGACCGTGGCGCGTCGGGTCTGCCGGTCCGCTGGATCGAGATGGTGCGGCACACCCTGAGCACCCTGGGGCCGAAGGTCCTCGCCGGGCGCATGGTCCGCGAGTACGTGACCCGGCTGTACGCGCCCGCCGCGCGCGCCCACCGCCTGGCGGGCGGCGGGGAGTGCGTCGAACTCGCCGCGTGGAAGCGGCGGGTGCGCGAGCAGTGGCCCATGGTCGCCGTCGACCACGTGGAGACCGGTGCCTCGGTCGGCGGCTCACCGGAGCTCGGGACCACGCTCACCCTGCGGGTCCAGGTGGCCCTCGGCGGCCTGGAGCCCGGGGACGTGGACGTCCAGGTGGTGTCCGGGCGCGTCGACGAATCCGACCGGATCGCCGACCCGACGGTGGTCTCCCTCAAGCCGGGCGGACGGCCGGACCTGGAGGGCCGCTGGCTCTTCGAGGGCCCGCTCGCCCTTGACCGCACCGGACCCTTCGGCTACACCGTCCGCGTCCTGCCGACGCACCGGCTGCTCGCCTCGGTCGCCGAGCTCGGGCTGATCGCCGTGCCGCCCGAGGCGACGGGGATGACGGCGGGCGTGCTGCGCTGAGCCGGACGCCCGCGGGAACGGGACCGGGCCCCGGCCGTCGTTGACGACGGCCGGGGCCCGGCGTGCGCGGTCAGCCGAGGGGGGTCAGCTGCTGGTGTTCACCGCGGTGTCGTCGACCACGAAGCTCGTCTGCAGCGAGGAGTCCTCGGTGCCGGTGAACTTCAGGGTGACGGTGGAGCCGGCGAAGGCGTTCAGGCTGAAGGACTTCTGGGTGTAGCCCGAGGCCTTGTTGAGGTTGGAGTAGGTGGCCAGGGTGGTCGACCCGGCGGTGACCGTCAGCTTGTCGTACTGGGTGCTGGTGGTCGTCTCGGCGGAGTCGATGTGCAGCCAGAAGGTGAAGGTCGCCTTGCAGCCCGCCGGAACGGTCACCGACTGGGAGAGCGTGTCGGTGTGGGTCGAGCCGTAGCCGTCCAGCCACGCCTTGTACGAACCGCCGTGGGCGGCCTGGCTGCTGGAGTTGGTGATCACGCCGCTGGAGGCCGTCCACGAGGCGCTGCCGGACTCGAAGCCGGGGTTGCCGAGCAGCTGGGCGGAGGCGCAGCTGCCGGGTGCGGTGACGGTCCAGGTGAAGGACGCGGTGCCGGTCTTCGCGGCGGAGTCGGTGACCGTGACCGTGGTGGTGTACGTGCCCGCGGTGCTCGGGGTGCCGGAGACCAGGCCCGTGGAGGCGTTGATCGACAGGCCGGAGGGCAGGCCGCTCGCCGCGTAGCTCAGCGCGCCGCTGTTGGTGCTGCTCGCCTGGATCTGCAGGCTGACCGCGGTGCCCACGGTGCTGCTCTGGTTCCCCGGGTTGGTGACCGTGACGCCCGAGACGGGCGCGTGGCTGCCGACGCCGATGCCGGCGAAGGCGTTCTGCACGCCCGCGTACTGGGCGGAGCCGGCGCCGTACAGCGCCTGGGCGGCGTTCAGGGCGGCGGTGCGGGCGCCCGCGTAGTTGGTGCTGCTCGTCATGTACGAGGTCAGCGCCTTGTACCAGATCTGCAGCGCGGCGGCGCGGCCGATGCCGGCGACGGCGATGCCGTCGGCGGTCGGGCTGTTGTAGCTCACGCCGTTGATGACCTTGGCGCCGCTGCCCTCGGAGAGCAGGTAGAACATGTGGTTCGCCGGGCCCGAGGAGTAGTGGACGTCCAGGTTGCTGATGCCGGAGTACCAGTTGTCCGGCGAGGTGCCGTCGCGGGACGGCTTGTCCTGGTAGCGCAGCGGGGTGCCGTTGCCGTTGATGTCGATCTCTTCACCGATGAGGTAGTCACCGATGTCGTTGCTGTTGTTCGCGTAGAACTCGACGCCCGTGCCGAAGATGTCGGAGGTCGCCTCGTTCAGGCCGCCGGACTCCCCGGAGTAGTTGAGGTTCGCCGTGGCGGAGGTGACGCCGTGGCTCATCTCGTGGCCCGCGACGTCCAGCGAGGTCAGCGCGTGGGTGTTGCCCGAGCCGTCGCCGTAGGTCATGCAGAAGCAGCTGTCGTCCCAGAAGGCGTTGACGTAGCCGCTGCTGTAGTGGACCCGCGAGTACGCGGCGACACCGTCGTTGCGGATGCCGCTGCGGCCGAAGGTGCTCTTGTAGAAGTCCCAGGTCGTCTGCGCGCCGTAGGCGGCGTCGGCGCCCGCGGTCTGGGTGTTGGAGCCGGTCCCGTCGCCCCAGATGTCGTCGGCGTCGGTGAACAGCGTCCCGGTGCCGGAGGTGCCGCGGTTGAGGTTGTACGTCTTGTGGCCGCCGCGGGTCGTGTCGTTCAGCTGGTACGTCGAACCGGACAGCGTGGTGGTCAGCGACACCTGGCCGCTGTACTGGGTGTTGCCGGTACCGGTCTTGACGTCCTGGTACCGGTGGAGCTCCCTGCCGGTCGCGGCGTCGGTGACGACGTGCAGCCGGCTCGGCGTGCCGTCGTCCTGCAGCCCGCTCACCACGGTCTCCCAGGCGAGCTTCGGGGTGCCCTGGCCGGCCCAGATCACCTTGCGGGCGTCGTCGGCGACGGGCGCCTTCGCGTCCAGGGACTTGGCGGCCTTCAGCGCGGCGGTGGTCGCGGCGGACTCGACGACCTTTGGCGTCGTCGAGGCGACCGTGATCCTCTGGCTGGTGTTGAACGTCGTGCCGACCGTGCCGGCGCCCTTGGCGGGCGTGTGCACCACGAGGTCGCCGCCGAGCACGGGGAGCCCGGCGTAGGTGCGCTCGTAGCGGGTGTGCAGCGTGCCGTCGGCGTCCTTGACGACGTCCCTGACGACCAGCTTCTCCTTGCTGCCCAGACCCAGCGACCGGGCCGTGACCGCGGTGCGGTCGCTCGCGCTCTTGATCAGCGCCGTGCGCTGGGCGGGGGTGAGCTTCGCCTCGAGGGCTCCGGTGCGGAGCTGGCTCGGGTGGGGGGCGGCGTTTGCCGTCGCGGACGTGGCCGGTATGCCGACGGCGATGAATGCGGCGGTGGCGACCACACTGGCGGCCGCGACAGCCTTGCGGGGGGATCGTCTCACTCGGACTCCTACTGCGTCGGCCGCGGTTGGCGGCCGGGGACAGCCGGGCAGACGGGGTGTGCTGCCCGGGCGGAACTAGCCGTGCGGGTGGGACGTGCGGAGTTCGGACGGTGCGTCAGCACGAAGTGGTGCGGTGTGTGGGCGTACTGACGGCCGACCGGGGGAAGAGTGCCACTGTTCACCGCTTGGTGTCATGTACGTGACGAGAAGTTGGCCGAATTCGTCCTTTGAGGGGGACGGCGGGTTCGCATTCCGGACACGGTGGGGCGAACGGTCCCGGTGGGTGGGGGTGGTGCCGGTGGGCGGGCGCGGGTTCGTCTCGCGCCGTTCGGGCGCACGGCGGCGGCTGCGGACGGGAGGGTGGGGCGCCTCTCCTCGGCCGTGTGCGGGTGGGTGCGTGGTGGCTGTTCGGGCGCCGGAGCAGGCCGGGTTTCCGTCGGCCGGAGCCGTACGTACCACCGGCCCCGCTCCGGCGCCTGAACCCGAGCCGCCCACCGACCCGCACACGGCCGACCGGCCCCGGACCGCCACCCTCCCGTCCGCAGCCGGCCGGTTGCTCCCGAAGGCGCGAGACGGCGCGCAGCCGGACGACCGGCGCGGCATCCACCGGCCGCCGGCCCTACACGAGGCTGTCGCGCCAGGCCTGGTGCAGATCGGCGAAGCGTCCCGCGCCGGAGATGAGTTCGGCCGGGGTGCCGTCCTCCACGACGCGGCCCTGGTCCATCACCAGCACCCGGTCCGCGATCTCCACCGTCGACAGGCGGTGCGCGATGATCACGGCCGTGCGGCCGCGCAGCACCTCGCGCATCGCCTGCTGCACCGCGCGCTCGCCCGGCACGTCCAGCGAGGAGGTCGCCTCGTCCAGGATGAGCACCGCCGGGTCGGCGAGCAGGGCGCGGGCGAAGGCCACCAACTGGCGCTGGCCCGCCGAGATGCGGCCGCCGCGCTTGCGCACGTCGGTGTCGTAGCCCTCGGGCAGCGCCGCGATGAAGTCATGGGCGCCGATCGCCCTGGCGGCCGCCTCGATCTCCTCGCGGGTGGCCTCCGGGCGGCCGATGGAGATGTTCTCGGCGACGGTGCCGGAGAAGAGGAACGCCTCCTGGGTCACCATGACGACCCCTCGGCGCAGTTCGGGCAGGGCCAGGTCGCGCAGGTCCACCCCGTCCAGGGTGACCCGGCCGTCGGTCGGGTCGTAGAACCGGGCCAGCAGCTTGGCCAGCGTCGACTTGCCCGCGCCGGTGGCGCCGACCACGGCGACCGTCTGCCCGGCGGGCAGCCGCAGGCCGAAGCGGGGCAGCACCTCGCCGCCCGTGCGGTAGGCGAAGCGGACCTGATCGAAGACGACCTCGCGGCCGGGAACGTCCGCATCCGTGGCCGGCAGTGTCCGCGGCGTCTGCGGCTCGGGCACCGAGGGCCGCTGGGCCAGCAGCCCGGCGATCTTCTCCAGCGAGGCGGCCGCCGACTGGTAGGAGTTGAGGAACATGCCGAGCGGGTCGATCGGCGCGTACAGCCGCCGCAGGTAGAGCACGAAGGCGGCGAGGACGCCCAGCGCGAGCGAGCCGGAGGCCACGCGGTACGCGCCCCACACCACCACCAGCGCCACCGAGGTGTTGGCGATCAGCCAGGAACCGACGGTGAAGCGGCCCATCTCCAGTATCGCGTCGCCGTTGGCCTTGCGGTGGGTGGCGTTGAGCTCGTCGAAGGCCTCGTCGTTCGCCTTCTCGCGGCGGAAGGCCTGCACGGGCCGGATGCCGTTCATCGTCTCGGTGAAGCGCACGATGACGGCGGCGATCGCCGCGGAGCGGAGCGTGTAGACCTTGGCCGACCGGCGCCTGAAGATCCGCACGGTCACCACCAGCGGCACCGCGGTGGCGAGCGCGAACAGGCCGAGCCCCCAGTCCAGCCACAGCAGGACCGCCGAGATGTAGAGCACCGACAGCCCGACGTTCAGCAGCTCCTGCAGGCCCTCGGTCAGCAGCTCCCGGATCGACTCCACGTCGGAGGTGGCGCGGGCGATGATCCGGCCCGAGGTGTACCGCTCGTGGAAGTCCAGGCCGAGCGCCTGGGCGTGCCGGAAGATCCGGCTGCGCAGCTCGACCAGCACGTCCTGGCAGATTCGGCCGGCCTGCCGGATGAACGCGCGCTGCAGCAGGCCGCCCGCCACGGCGCAGCCGATGTAGCCGACGGCCACCGCGATCAGCGGGCCGTGGTCGTCGCGGCGCAGCGCCGGGATGGCCCGGTCGATCGCCACCGCCACGATCAGCGGGCCCGCCTGCACGGCCGCCTGCTGCAGCAGCAGGAGTACGGCCGCCAGCCACACGCGCCGCCGGTGCGGGCCGACCAGTTCGCGCAGCAGCGCGCGTGACGCCCCTTCGGGCGCCGGGAGCCGGTCCTGGTCGAAAGCGTCGTCCTCCCGGCCCTCCCGTGCCTCCCCGGACTCCCGGTGCCCCGCCGGCTCCTCGTCGGCCGACTTCTCGGCGGGCTGCGACTGGGCGACGGAGGTCATCGGGTGCTGCTCCCTTCGAATTGCGGGCGGTCCGGCGCGGCCGGAGTGCTCCCGTCCTGGCCGAACATCAGGCGGCGGTAGGCCGCGGAGGAGGTCAGCAGCTCCTGGTGGGTGCCGACCGCGGTGACGCGGCCCTCCGACAGCAGCGCCACCCGGTCGGCGAGCATCACCGTGGAGGGACGGTGGGCCACCACGAGTGCCGTCGTGGTGGACAGCACCTGGCGCAGCGCCGCCTCGACGAGGGCCTCGGTGTGCACGTCGAGGGCGGACAGGGGGTCGTCCAGCACCAGGAAGCGGGGGCGGCCGACGACCGCGCGGGCCAGCGCGAGCCGTTGCCGCTGACCGCCGGACAGGCTCAGGCCCTGCTCCCCGACCTGGGTGTCCACACCCTGCGGGAGCTTGTGGACGAAGTCGCACTGGGCGATCTCCAGCGCCCGCAGCAGGTCCGCCTCGCCGGCGCCGGGCGCGCCCATCAGCACGTTCTCCCGCACGCTGGCGGAGAACAGGGTGGGCTCCTCGAAGGCCGTCGCGACCAGGGAGCGCAGCGCGGAGCGGGTGAGCCGTGCGGCGTCGGTGCCGTCCAGCGTGACGCGGCCGCCGGTCGGCTCGTACAACCGCGGGATCAGCGAGGTCAGGCTCGTCTTGCCGCTGCCCGTCGCGCCGACCAGCGCCACGGTCTCGCCGCTGCGAATGTGCAGGTCGACCCCGGTGAGCAGGTCGGGGGTGCCCTCGGGGGCGTCGGGGTAGCGGAAGCGCACGGCGCTGAAGCGGATGCCGTCGGCGGGCTGCCCCTCCTCTGCGGTGCCCGGGCCGGTGACCGTGCCCGTGCCGGTCTCCGGCGGGACCTCGGTGTCCAGGACCTCGAAGACGCGGTCGGCGGCGGTGGCCGCCTCATTGCTGAAGGACAGCAGCCAGCCCAGCGACTCCACCGGCCAGCGCAGCGCGAGCGCCGTGGAGAGGAAGGCGACCAGGGTGCCCGCCGACAGGTCGCCGTCGGCGACCTGCACCACGCCCAGGACCAGCGCCGCGCCGAGCGCGACGTCCGGCAGGCCGACGATGACCATCCACAGGTCGGCCAGCAGCCGGGCCTTGCGCAGCTCGGTGCCGCGCAGTTCGTGCGACTGCCGGTGGAAGGCCTCGGCCTGGCTGCGGTGCCGGCCGAAGGCCTTGATGATGCGGATGCCGAGCACCGACTCCTCGACCAGCGTGGTCAGATCGCCGACCTGGTCCTGCGCGGTGCGGGTGGCCACCTGGTACCGCGCCTCGAAGTACGAGCAGAGGATCACCAGCGGCACGACCGGGCCCAGCAGGATCAGCCCCAGCGACCACTGCTGCACGAACAGGATGGCGAAGCCCGCGACGATGGTGGCGGTGTTGACCGCGAGGAAGACCATCGGGAAGGTCAGGAACATCCGCAGGATCTGCAGGTCGTTCGTGGCCCGGGAGAGCAGCTGGCCCGAGCCCCAGCGGTCGTGGAAGGACACCGGCAGGCGCTGCAGCCGGTGGTACAGGTCGGCCCGCATCGTGGCCTCGAGCCCGGCCATGGGACGCGCCACCAGCCAGCGCCGAACACCGAAGAGCCCGGCCTCCAGGAGACCGAGCAGCAGCACCAGCCCACCCCCGAGCCACACCCCGGACGGGTCGCGGTGGGCGACCGGACCGTCCACGATCCACTTCAGGACCAGCGGGATCAGCAGTGCCAGGCAGGACGCGACCACGGCCACACCCGCGGAACCGAACAGCCGGTGGCTGACCGGCTTCACGTACGGCCACAGGCGCAGCAGTGAGCGCACCGCGGATCGGGAACGGTCGGGCTCGGGTTGGTTGGTCGACTCAGGCATCGTTTCAGAGGGTACGTGCGACCGCCGACAACGCTCACCCGGATTTTCGGACGAGGTCGCGCACGGCGGGCACCGCCAGCAGCGCCACGCACACCAGCAAGGTCACCGCACCCCCGGCGAGCAGCACCGGGCGCGCGCCGAGGAGGCCCGCCGCCGGCCCCGCCAGGGCCTGGCCGACGGGCAGCATGGCGACCGATCCGGCGACCTCGTACGCGTGGATCCGGTTGAGGATCTCGCCGGGCACCTGGGTCTGGACGCTGGTGGCCCACATCACACTCCAGAACGCCCAGGCCGTCCCGGCGACCAGCACCGCCGCCGCGACCGCGGGCACCGGCAGCCCGGCGCCGACCGCCGCCGGGTAGAGCGCGAACCCGAACAGCGCCACGGCCCCGCCCCTAAGCGGCCGGGCCGGCCGCACCCGTATCGCCAGCAGCCCGCCGAGCGCGGTGCCGGCGCCCAGCGCGGAGGAGACCAGGCCGTACGCCTTCGGGCCGTGCTCGGGCAGGATCTCCCCGGCCGCCAGCGGGGTCACCGGGCCCATGACGAGGATCATGAAGCCCATCCAGATGACGATCACCGACCACATCCAGGTGCGGGCCCGGAACTCCCGCCACCCCTCCACCAGATCGGCCCGGAAACTGGTGCGCGCGCCGGCGTCCCGCGCCTGCCGGGCGGTGCGCCCCGGCAGCCGGAGCAGCAGCAGGCAGACGGCGCTCACGGCGTAGGTGCCGGCGTGCACGGCGAACACCCCGCCCGCGGAGGTGAAGGCCACCAGCACTCCGGCGAGTGCCGGGCCGGCCAGCGCCATCAGCGACTCGGCGGTGCGCACCACCCCGTTCGCCTCCTGGACGTCCCGGGCCACCTGGGGCACCGTGCTGGCCACCCCCGGCTGGAACATGGCGCCCGCCACGCCGTTGACCGCGCCGATCACACAGATCTGCCAGAGCACGACGTGCCCCGAGAAGAAGAGCCAGGCGGCGAGCGACTGCGTGGCGACCCGCGCCAGATCCGCCCCGATCATCAGGCCGCGGGCGCTGAACCGGTCGGCGAACACCCCGCCGAGGACGACCAGCCCGGCGAAGCAGGCGGTGAAGGAGGCCATGGCGTAGCCGATGTCCCCGGCGCCGTACCCGTGCTGGAGCAGTCCCGCCGACAGGGCGACGGGCAGCATCGAGTCGCCGAGCATGGCGACGCTGCGGGCGGTGAAGTACAGGCTGAACCCCCGTGACCACAAAGGGTCCCGGGGGGCGGCCGGCGCGGCGAGGGCGGAGGCGCACGGCGGCGAGGGCGGAGGTGCGGAGGTCACGGCCGACCAGTGTGGACTGGACCAATCGCCCGAGTCCACACCTTTGCCGCCGCGTCTCGTCCCTCAGACGGCGCGCAGCAGCAGCACCGTCCTGCCCGGCACGGTCAGCGCCCGCCCGCCGCGGTGCCGGGTGCCCGGCGGTTCCGCCTGGTCCTCCCGCGAGGTGTCGAGCAGCAGCTCGTACTCCCGGGCCCACGGCCCGCCCGGCAGCGTGAAGCGGACGGGACGGTGGGAGGCGTGGAGGACGGCCAGGAAGCTGTCGTCGGTCACCGGACGGCCGCGTGCGTCGTGGTGCGGGATGTCGGCGCCCGACAGGTACATCCCGAGCGTGGACGTCGGGCCGTACCAGTCGCCGTCGGTCATCTCCCGGCCCTGCGCGGTGAACCAGGCCAGGTCCCGCAGTCCCCCGGCGGACTGCGGCCGGCCGGAGAAGAAGGCCCGCCGGCGCAGCACGGGGTGCGCCCGGCGCAGTGCGATCAGCCGGGCGGTCAGGTCGCGCAGCGAGGCCCAGGCCGGATCCTCCGGCAGCGACCAGTCCAGCCAGCTGATCTCGTTGTCCTGGCAGTACGCGTTGTTGTTGCCGCCCTGGGTGCGGCCCGTCTCGTCCCCGGCCACCAGCATCGGCACGCCGGTCGACAGCAGCAGCGTCGAGAGCATGTTGCGCAGCTGGCGGCGGCGCAGCTCGCCCACGGCCGGGTCGTCGGTCTCGCCCTCGTGGCCGCAGTTCCAGGCCCGGTTGTCGTTGGTGCCGTCGCGGTTGTCCTCGCCGTTGGCCTCGTTGTGCTTGTGTTCGTAGGTCACCAGGTCACGCAGGGTGAAGCCGTCGTGGGCGGTGATGAAGTTGACCGAGGCGTACGGACGGCGCCCGCCCCACGCGTACAGGTCGCTGGAACCGGACAGCCGGTACCCCAGGTCGCGCACGTCGTGCCGGCTGCCGCGCCAGAAGTCCCGGACGGTGTCGCGGTAGCGGTCGTTCCACTCCGTCCACAGCGGCGGGAAGGCGCCGACCTGGTAGCCGCCGGAGCCGACGTCCCAGGGCTCGGCGATGAGCTTGACCCGGCGCAGCACCGGGTCCTGGGCGATGACGGCGAGGAAGGGGGAGAGCATGTCGACGTCGTGCATCGACCGGGCGAGCGCCGCGGCGAGGTCGAAGCGGAAGCCGTCGACGCCCATCTCGGTCACCCAGTAGCGCAGCGAGTCGGTGATCAGCCGGAGCACCTGGGGCTGGACGACGTGGAGGGTGTTGCCGCAGCCGGTGTAGTCGGCGTAGCGGCGCGCGTCGCCGGCCAGCCGGTAGTAGCCGTGGTTGTCGATGCCGCGCAGGGAGAGGGTGGGCCCGAACTCGCTGCCCTCTGCGGTGTGGTTGTAGACGACGTCGAGGATCACCTCCAGCCCCGCGTCGTGCAGGGCCCGCACCATCCGCTTGAACTCGCCCACCTGCTGTCCGCGGGTGCCGGTGGCGGCGTAGCCGGCGTGCGGGGCGAAGTAGCCGATCGAGTTGTAGCCCCAGTAGTTGCGCAGGCCGCGGCGGAGCAGATGGTCCTCGTGGGCGAACTGGTGCACCGGCAGCAGTTCGACGGCCGTCACGCCGAGGCCGGTGAGGTACTCGATCGCCGCCGGGTGGGCCAGCCCGGCGTAGGTGCCCCTCAGTTCGGGCGGGATGCCGGGGTGGCGCATGGTGAAGCCGCGGACGTGCACCTCGTAGATGACGGAGTCGGCCCAGGGCGTCTTGGGCCGGCGGTCGTCCGTCCAGGGGTCGTCGTCGTCCACCACGACGCCCTTGGGCACGTACGGGGCCGAGTCGCGGTTGTCCCGCACGGTGTCGGCGACCGCCTGCTCCGGCCAGTCGCGGACGTGGGCGTACACCTCGGGGGGCAGCGTGAAGTCGCCGTCGACCGCCCGCGCGTACGGGTCCAGCAGCAGCTTGGCCGGGTTCCAGCGGGCACCGGTCCACGGGTCCCAGCGGCCGCCGACCCGGTAGCCGTAGCGGTGGCCGGGCAGCACGCCGGGCACGAAGCCGTGCCAGATCTCATGGGTCAGCTCGGTCAGCGGGACCCGGGTCTCGGCCCCCTCGTCGTCGAACAGGCACAGCTCCACCGACTCGGCGCCGCCCGCCCACAGGGCGAAGTTGGTGCCCGGGCGTCCGTCGGGGCCGGTGTGGAAGCGTGCCCCCAGCGGCTGCGGGCTGCCCGGCCACACCACGGTGTCCCCGGCCCCGGCGGGCCCGGGGACCGCCGGGGCGGTCTCCGGGCGCGGCAGCGGCACGGCCACAGGGGCGGTCCGGTGGCCGTTCGGGCGCAGCTTTCCGGACCGGCCGACCGATTCGTCCTCGCGCGTCTCCGACACGTGCTCGCCTCCTGCGGCTCGGGGGACGCCGGACCCGGCCGGCGCCGGCCGTGCCCGTGCGCGGCGCGGTGTCCCTCCGCGCGCGCGTCGCGCCCTCCCGCTTTACCTTCCCGTTCACCCCGAGGCGTCACACGCGTGATCGATCGTGGGCATCGCGGACGTTTCCCCGGGGCCGTCCGGTCGTTGACCGAGCGTGACGACTGCGGTGCGGCGCGCTCTGCGCGCGGGGGCGGGGCTTGCCACCGCCATGTGGCTGGCGGGGATGCTGACGGCGTGCGGGCTCGGGTTCGGGCCCGCGGACAGCGGTGCGCCGGCCGACGACACCCCGAAGGTGTCCGAGGCGAGGATCAGGATCACTCCGGTGGACGGTGCGCGTGACGTGGAGGCGGACGACCCCTTCACGGTCGAGGCCGAGGACGGCCGGCTCACCTCCGTGCACGTCGAGGACGGGGACGGCGAGGCGGTCGAGGGCGTGTTCACCGCCGACCGGTCCCGCTGGCACGCGCGGTCGAGGCTGTCGCTCTCGGAGAAGTACACGGTGGACGCCGTCGCCGAGGACACGGGCGGTCGCCGCGCCGCCAAGCACGCGGTGTTCACCACCCTCGTCCCCAAGAACACCCTGATCGGCTACTTCACGCCCGAGGACGGCCAGACCGTCGGCACGGGCATGATCGTCTCCCTGGACTTCAACCGGCCGGTCGCCGACCGCGACGCGGTCGAGCGTGCCGTCAGCGTCGGTTCCTCACCCGCGGTGGAGATCGCCCCGCACTGGTTCGGCGACCGGCGCCTCGACTTCCGTCCCCGCGAGCGCTGGCGTCCCGGCACGAAGGTGACGCTCTCGCTGCGGCTGCGCGACGTCGAGACCGCCCCCGGCGTCTACGGGGTGCAGTCCAAGGACGTCACCTTCGACATCGGACGGGACCAGACGAGCACCGTGGACGCCGCCGCGCACACCCTGACGGTGCGCCGCGGCGGGCAGGTGACGCGCGTCCTGCCGATCTCGGCGGGCGCCCCGTCCAACCCGACGTACAACGGCTCGATGGTCATCTCCGAGAAGCTCCGGCTGACCCGGATGAACGGGGACACGGTGGGCTTCGGCGGCGAGTACGACATCCCCGACGTCCCGCACGCCATGCGGCTCACCCGCTCCGGCACCTTCGTGCACGGCAGTTACTGGGCGGCACCCGGCACCTTCGGGGCGGCGAACACCAGCCACGGCTGCGTCGGGCTCTTCGACGTGAAGGGCGGCGGCACGGCCACCCCGGCGGGCTGGTTCTTCGCGCACTCGCTCGTCGGCGACCTCATCACCGTCGTCAACTCCCACGACCGGACCGTCTCTCCCGACAACGGTCTCGGCGGCTGGAACATGGCCTGGGAACAGTGGGCGGCGGGCGCCTGAGGCCGGGCCCGGCGACTGGGACGGAACGGTGACAATACCGGGATCCCCAACACCGGTTCCGTGTGGTTCTCTAAGCGCAGGGTGAGGGGGACTCACACTTGGGCCACGGGGCCACGGGCCGGTTTTGGGGAGAAGACAGTTGAAGGCGATACAGGGCGCGCCGGGCGCGAGGCGGACCACCTTGGCCCTGGCGGTGGGGGCGATGCTGCTCCTGGTCAGTGCGTGCGGGGGCAGCGCCAGCGGCGACAGCAAGGACGGGGACAAGGCCAAGCCGGGGGCCTCGGCCTCGCAGGGCGGCAAGGGCGACACGACCGAGTCGCAGGCCGTCGTCACCATCGCGCCGGAGGACGGCGCCGACGAGGTGGCCACGACGGGGGACCTCAAGGTCACCGCCGGCAAGGGCAAGCTGACCTCGGTCGTGGTGAAGAGCGGCAAGGGCGACCCGGTCGAGGGCAAGATATCCACCGACGGCACCAGCTGGGAGCCGACCGAGACGCTCGGCACCTCCACCAAGTACTCGGTGGACGCGATAGCCAAGGACGGCGCCGGCCGTGAGTCGGCCAAGCACGCGAGCTTCACCACGGTCACCCCGAAGGACACCTTCATCGGCTTCTTCACCCCCGAGGACGGCCAGACGGTCGGCGTCGGCATGCCGGTCTCGCTCAAGTTCAACCGGGCGATCACCGACAAGAAGGCGGTCCAGGACGCGATCAAGGTGACCGCGAACCCCTCCGTGCCCGTCGTCGGCCACTGGTACGGCGACCAGCGCGTCGACTTCCGTCCCGAGAAGTACTGGGCCAAGGGCACCAAGATCACCCTGTCCCTGCGGCTGAACGGCGTCGAGGCGGCGAAGGGCGTCTACGGCACCCAGTCCAAGGACGTGCACTACACCATCGGCCGCAGCCAGGTGAGCATCGTGGACGCCGCGAAGCACACGATGAAGGTCTACCGCGACGGCAAGCTGACGAAGACCATACCGATCACCTCGGGTGGGCCCGGCACGACGACCTACAACGGCAAGATGGTCATCACCGAGCGGTACAAGGTGACCCGCATGAACGGCGACACCGTGGGCTTCGGCGGCGAGTACGACATCAAGGACGTGCCGAACGCCCAGCGGCTGACCACCTCGGGCACCTTCATCCACGGCAACTACTGGGCGTCGCCCGGCACGTTCGGCAACTCCAATGTCAGCCACGGCTGTGTGGGCCTGCGGGACGTGCGCGGCGGCAACGGCAACACCCCGTCGTCGTGGTTCTACAACAACTCGATGATCGGCGACGTCGTGGAGGTCAAGAACTCCCACGACAAGACCGTGCAGTGGTGGAACGGGCTCAACGGCTGGAACCTGCCGTGGAGCCAGTGGACCCCCGCCTCCTGACGCGCCCCGTGAGGCACGTCGCAGCGTAAACGGGCGTTCACGGATACCCTCGTCGGCCATGACAGTTAATCTCGAGGTCGACGAGGGTGTCGGCACCATCCGCCTGGACCGCCCTCCGATGAACGCCCTGGACATCGCGACCCAGGACCGGCTCCGCGAGGTCGCGGAGGAGGCGTCCGGGCGCGAGGACGTGAGGGCCGTCGTGATCTGGGGCGGCGAGAAGGTGTTCGCGGCGGGCGCGGACATCAAGGAGATGCAGGTCATGGACTACGAGGCCATGGCCGTGCGGGCCCGCGCACTGCAGGACTCCTTCACGGCGGTCGCCCGGATCCCCAAGCCGGTGGTGGCCGCCGTGACCGGTTACGCTCTCGGCGGCGGCTGTGAACTCGCGCTCTGCGCCGACATCAGGATCGCCGCGGACGACGCCAAGCTCGGCCAGCCGGAGATCCTGCTCGGCCTCATTCCCGGCGCGGGCGGCACTCAGCGACTGTCGCGCCTGGTGGGCCCCGCCAAGGCGAAGGACCTCATCTTCACCGGCCGCATGGTCAAGGCCGACGAGGCCCTGACCATCGGCCTGGTGGACAAGGTGGTCCCGGCCGGGGAGGTGTACGCGCAGGCACGCGCCTGGGCCGAGCGGCTGGCCCGCGGGCCGGCGCTGGCGCTGCGCGCGGCCAAGGAGGCGGTGGACGCCGGCCTGGAGACCGATCTGGAGACCGGCCTCACCATCGAACGCAACCTGTTCGCAGGGCTGTTCGCCACCGAGGACCGTACGACCGGCATGCGCAGCTTCGTCGAGGACGGTCCGGGCAAGGCGAAGTTCCGCTAGGACCAACCCGGTTGAGTGACAGTCGGCACCCGTCGGGTCGCCTTAAGCCGACCTTAAGAGGACCTTAAGGCGGCCCGCGCCGATTTCGCCGTCCTTTCGTCTCGGACGAGCTCTTCGTGCAGGTGAGAGGGGCCGTGTGAGATCCATCATTGCCCTTGACATATGCCAGTACGGCAACTCGGAATGACGCGTTCCGCCCCGTCAATTCCCCCGATCCGCCCCGAACCGCCGTTGCGTACGGCCATCATGAGAGCATGGCGGGGCAGCAGGGAGCATCTGAGCAGCCGCAGCGGGTAACGGCACCGGCGGCGGGGTGGCCGCCCACGGCGGTCGACGATCTGGCGGCGACGTCCCTCGATCTGTTGGGGAACCCCTCCGTGGACGAGGTGCGGCTCTCCTCGCGCCCGGAGTCCGCGGCCACGGCCCGACGGCTCGCCCGGTCGGTGCTGCGGCTCTGGGGCCTTCCCCAGTTCGACGACGTCGTCGAGTTACTCGTCTCCGAACTCGTGGGCAATGCCGTGCGTCACACGGGGGCCCGCACCTTCGGTCTGCGCATGCTGCGCCGCCGCGGCTGGATCCGGGTGGAGGTGCGCGACCCGTCCCGGGCGCTGCCCTGTCTGATGCCGGTGCGCGAGATGGACGTGAGCGGGCGGGGGCTCTTCCTGATCGACAAGCTCGCCGACCGCTGGGGCGTGGACCTGCTGCCGCGCGGCAAGACCACCTGGTTTGAAATGCGGGTCATGGACCGCTGAACGGCAAATGAACAGCTGACCTGCGTTTGCAAGGTCAGTGTCCCACCTCACTCCTACATCGTGAGGTTTCGGCGGCGATGTCTCGTATAGTTGTGGAGTAACGACCCCCCATGACCCGGGCTCGGTCGTCCCATGGCGTCGTGGATCACACCCCCTGGCTCCACGACGAATCGAGAGGCCCCAGCAGCGTCGCACAACGATGCGCAGGGGCCTCTTTCGTCTTCCGGCGGGACACGCCGACAAGGGTGACCATTCCGGCGGCCGGGCGATACCGGGGTGATCGTGGGCATATGATCGCACTGCGCACACTGCGCCGGCTCTGCGCCGCCGCCCTTTCGCTGGGGGTGCTCGCACTCCCCGTCTGCACGGCCGCCGCGGCCGTCGCCCCGGGTCTTCCACGTGACCCGGCCGTCCCCGAATGGTGCCCCGTCGTCCCGGACCGGCTCTACGCCGCCGCGGACACCAGCGTCGACCTCGACCGGATCAGGCCCGACGAACCGGCCTGGCGCTCCAACTGCAACGCCCTCTTCCGCGGGGACGAGCGCCCGCCGGAGTCCGTCTTCAAGGACGGGCTCCGTCCCGAGGACGTGAGCGACGGCGAGTACGACCTGCAGGCCTACGCCCGGCGGGAGCAGCCCTCGCCGTTCGTGACCACCACCTACGACCGCGAGTTCCTCAAGCAGCAGACGACCGCCTACCACTACTACATCGACGCCCCCGGGGGCATCGAGCTCGACGAGACCCTCGGGACCCGGGAGCTGCGCTCGGCCCGCACGGGCGTGGTCTTCCCCGGGGGCATCGCCCGGCAGTTCATCGTGAAGGCCTGCCCGGTGGACAAGGCCACCAAGGCCGAGGTCACGGCACGGTGCGTGCCCAACCCCGCGTACTCGCCGTGGCGCGGCTGGCCCGCCCCCGACTGGACGGGGGTGAAGGAGCCCGCCGCCCCGTCCGCCGCCCAGCCGGGCACGCCACCGGCCGTCCGGCCCTCCGTCCCTCCGGCCGTCCAGCAGGGCACACCACCGGCAGCCCGGCCCTCCACCCGGCCCTCCGTCCCGCCGGCCGCCCCGCAGGGCACAGCACCGGCAGCCCGGCCCTCCGCGCCTCCGGCGGCCCAGCAGGGCAAGCCGCCGGCCGGACGTCCGGCCGCCCCGCCGGCCGTCCAGCAGGGCACACCGCCCGCCGCACAGCCGGGCGCGCCCCGGTCCTCGGTGGAGGCCGGGGACGGCCCGGTGGGCTGACGGCGCCCTGCTCGTCGTGCGGGTGCGGTGACCGGCCCCGGCCGGTCACCGCACCCGGGGCGGGGCGGGGTGAACGCGAACGGCGGCCACCAGCGCTCCCATGAGCGTGGTGGCCGCCGTCATCCGGTCGACCGTCCCGCGGTGCCGCCCGCGGGGCGACGGTCAGCTCAGGCGCAGCACCGCGGTGAGCACCTCTTCCAGCGTCGCCGCGGGGTCCTCCACGGTGTCACGGCTCCGCCAGGCGACGAAACCGTCGGGGCGGACCAGGATCGCGCCGCTCGGCGTCATGCCGTGCACCGCCGTCCAGTCCGTGCCCGCCTCGGGCACCAGGTCGGCCTGGGTGGACTCGCCGAGCCGGTACGCCTCCAGCGGTACCCCGAGGCGCTCCGCGACCGCGCGGGCCGCGTCGTGCCAGGCCGTGCCCTTCGGACCGTCGCCGGTGAGCAGCACCATGGAGCGCTCGTACAGGTCCAGCGTGGAGCGGCGCTCGCCGTCCCGGGTGGTCACCCACACGTGCGGGGAACGGCCGCCGGGTTCGGCGACCGGGCGGAAGTCCTCGGGCACGACCGGGCGCCCCGGGTCCGCGCCGAGGAACGCGCCCTCGGGGTAGCGGTAGCCCAGCGCGACCACCAGGACGCCCTTCTGGGGTCCGCCGCCGGCCGGCGGCGCGTAACCGGGGTGGGCGTGCTCGGCGGAACGGGCCGACGCCCGCTCGCTGGTGGCCACGGCGACCGGGCGGCGCTCGGCCTCGTACGTCTCCAGCAGCTCCGGCCCGGCCCAGCCGCCGGTGACCGCGGCGAGTTTCCACGCCAGGTTGTGGGCGTCCTGGATACCGGTGTTGGAGCCGAAGGCCCCGGTGGGGGACATCTCGTGGCACGAGTCGCCGGCCATCAGCACCCGCCCGCGCCCGTAGGAGTCGGCGACCCGCTCCGCGGCCCGCCAGGGGGCCCGGCCGGTGATCTCGATCTCCAGGTCCGGCACACCCACCGCGGTACGGATGTGGGCGGCCAGCCGCTGGTCGGTGAAGTCCTCCGTCGTCTCTCCCCGCTCGGGGTGCCAGGGCGCGTGGAAGACCCAGTTCTCCTGGTTGTCGACGGGCAGCAGCACACCGTCGGCGTCCGGATTGGTCAGGTAGCAGGCGATGAAGTAGCGGTCGCCCACCGCGTCGGCCAGCCGCTTGGCGCGGAAGGTCGCGCTGATGTTGGCGAACAGGTCGCCGCGGCCGGTGTGGCCGATGCCCAGGGCGCTGCGCACCGGGCTGCGCGGGCCGTCGGCCGCGACCAGGTAGTCGGTCCTGAGGGTGCTGCGCTCGCCGGTCTCGCGGTCCATCAGCTCGCAGGTGACACCGTCGTCGTCCTGGGTGAACGAGACCAGCTCGGTGCTGAAGCGCAGGTCGCCGCCGAGCGTGCGGGCGTAGTCCAGGAGCACCGGCTCCAGGTCGTTCTGGCTGCACAGGCACCAGCCGCTGGGGCTGATGCCGGACAGCCGGCCGCCCGGGTCGATCTCCCGGAACAGCCACTCCGCGTTGTCCGAGGTCAGCGACTCGGCCTGCAGGATGCCGTGGTTGTCGGCGAGTACGGAGGCGGCCCGCCGGATCAGCGGCTCGGCCCCCGCCGTACGGAACAGCTCCATGGTCCGCAGGTTGTTGCCGCGGCCACGGGGGTGGATGGAGGTACCCGGGTGCTTCTCGACGAGGACGTGCCGGACGCCGAGTCGGCCCAGGAAAACCGAGCTGGAGAGCCCGACGAGGGAGCCCCCCACGATGAGGACCGGAACCCGGTCTTCGGCCTGTGGAGTCATAGCTCCCTTGATGCCCGATTACCGGGGGTATTTTCGCCCGTCACCCAATTGGATCACATATCTCGCACCGGTTGGGCCACCACAGCACGATCGTTGGACGACGGACCTCGGGGGTTGCTAGCTCTCGGAAGAGGTGGAATATGCCGGCCCAGGCCGAAAAGGTCTCGCAGTCCGCGCTCGATGGCAATCGCCTGCGCGTCGTCCTCATGCTTGAAGTCGAGGACGGCGCCGAGCAGCGGTTTCTTGATGCGTATGACCAGATGTGCCGCCACGTGGCTGCCGTGCCAGGACACGTCAGCGACCAGTTGTGCCAGTCGATCGAAAATCCCTCGCAATGGCTGATCACCAGTGAGTGGGAGAGTGCGCTGCACTTCCTCGCCTGGGTGGACAGCCCGACCCATCTGGAGATGGTGCAGCCGATGCACGGCTGCGTGAAGGACACCCGCTCGCTCCGCTTCGGGGTGCTGCGGGAGACCCGTACCTCCTACGAGTCCGGTCGCATGCAGACCGTGCCGCGGGTCGGGGACGGGATCATCCGCCACGCGATCACCTTCACCGTGAAGCCCGGCAGCGAACAGAAGGTGGCGGACATCCTGTCCGGCTACACCTCGCCGCAGGCCGTGGTCGACGAGAACACGCGGCTGCGCCGCACCTCGCTGTTCATGCACGGCAACCGTGTCGTGCGCGCCGTGGAGGTGGAGGGAGACCTGGCCAGGGCACTGCGTCACGTCGCCCGCCAGCCCGAGGTGCGGGCGGTCGAGGAAGCCATCAACCCCTACCTGGAGGTGGACCGGGACCTCAACGACCCGGGCTCGGCACGGGAGTTCTTCGCCCGCGCCGCGCTCCCGGCCGTACACCACGTCGCCAGGGGCGCCGACCGGCCGGAATCCCTGAGCCGGCACGCCCTGATCTACCCGGCCAAGGCGGGCTCCGGCCCGGCCGTCGCCAAGATGCTCGCGCAGCAGGACGAGGAGGCCGTGGACGTCCCGAAGGGGCCGCTCGCGCGCAGCACCGTCTACCTCCGCGAGGACATCGTGGTGCGACTGGTGGACCTGCGGGTCCCGGTGGAGGAGGTTCCGCTCGTCGCCGTGGGCGCCGCCGGCAAGCACAAGGCCGGCGTGCTCGCCAGGCTGCTCGACCTCGGTCCCGACTGGGACCTCGCGGACGAGCAGGGCCTGAAGCGGTTCCTCGTCGAGTGCGACATGCGCATGGTCACCGACCGCAGCGCGGCCACGTCCTGACCCGTCCGAGCGATTGGCAGCCGGCAGGTACCGGCCGGCCCGGGGTGCGCCCCGGGCCGGCCCCCGCCGGAGGAGGCAAGCATGGATGATCTTCTGACCGACGAACGGAACGTTCCGTTCACGCCGACCATCGTGAACCTGGGGGACACCCCGCACAACCGCCGCCGCGGCGGCGACCTGCGGGCGATGCTCACCCCGACCACGTGCGGCGCCACCAGCGGCTTCATGGGCGTGGCGCTCGTGGACCCCGGTGACCGGATCGGCGAGCACTACCACCCGTACTCCGAGGAGTTCGTGTACGTGGTCTGCGGTGCGCTGGAGGTGGACCTCGACGGCGAGCCCCACGTGCTCCGCCCGGAGCAGGGCCTGATGATCCCGCCGTACGTCCGCCACCGCTTCCGCAACGTGGGCGACACCGAGGCCCGGCTCGTCTTCCACCTCGGTCCGCTCGCTCCGCGCCCGGAGCTGGGACACGTCGACACCGAGGTCACCGAGCAGACCGAGGACGCGGCGTCATGACCCGCCGGGTGGCGGTCACCGGGGCCGGTGTCGTCGCCCCCGGCGGTGTCGGGGTCCCCGCTTTCTGGGAACTGCTCACCGCCGGCCGGACGGCGACCCGCGGGATCACGCTCTTCGACCCGACGGGCTTCCGGTCCCGCATCGCCGCTGAGGTCGACTTCGACGCGGCGGCCTGCGGGCTGACCCCGCGGGACGTGGAACGCGCCGACCGGTACGTCCAGTTCGCGCTCGTCGCGGCCGCCGAGGCGGTCCACGACGCCGGGCTGGAACTGGACGAGGAGGACCCCTGGCGGGTCGGGGTCTCCCTCGGCACCGCTGTCGGAGGCACCACCCGGCTGGAACACGACTACATACGCGTCAGCGAACGCGGCGCCCGCTGGGACGTCGACCACCGCAAGGCGGGTGCGCATCTGCACCGGGCGTTCGCGCCCAGCGCGCTGGCCTCGGAAATAGCCGAACGGCACGGCGCCCGCGGCCCCGTGCAGACCGTCTCCACGGGCTGCACCTCCGGCCTCGACGCCGTGGGCTACGCGTTCCAGACCATCGAGGAGGGACGCGCCGACATCGTCATCGCCGGTGCTTCCGACTCCCCGATCTCACCCATCACGGTGGCCTGCTTCGACGCCATCAAGGCCACCTCCCCCAACAACGACGACCCGGCCCACGCATCCCGGCCCTTCGACGCCCGCCGAGACGGCTTCGTGATGGGTGAGGGCGGCGCGGTGCTCATCCTGGAGGAACTGGAGCACGCCAAGGCGCGCGGGGCACGGATCTACTGCGAGATCGGTGGCTACGCCACGTACGGCAACGCCTACCACATGACCGGGCTCACCACCGACGGCCTGGAGATGTCCGAGGCCATCGACCAGGCCCTGGACCACGCCAGGATCGACCCGGCCGGCGTCGACTACGTCAACGCGCACGGCTCGGGCACCAAGCAGAACGACCGTCACGAGACCGCGGCGGTCAAGCGCTCGCTGGGCGCACACGCCTACTCCACGCCCATGAGCTCCATCAAGTCCATGGTCGGCCACTCCCTGGGTGCGATCGGCGCCATCGAACTCGCCGCCTGCACCCTGGCCCTCGCCCACGGCGTGGTGCCGCCGACCGCCAACTACGAGACCCCGGACCCCGAGTGCGACCTGGACTACGTCCCGCGCACCGCCCGTGAGCTGAAGCTGCGCACCGTGCTGTCCGTCGGCAGCGGGTTCGGCGGCTTCCAGTCCGCGGTGGTCCTCAACCGACCGGAGGGGAGCCAGCGATGAACACGCAAGCGGTGGTCACCGGCATCGGCGTCGTCGCACCGAACGGCATCGGAGGCGACGCCTTCTGGAAGGCGACCAGGGAAGGCGTCGCCGTCCTCGACGCGGTCACCCGCGAGGGCTGCCAGGACCTGCCGCTTCGCATCGCGGGAGAGGTCCGCGGCTTTGACGTGTCAGAGGTCGTCGAGGACCGCTACACGGTGCAGACCGACCGGTTCACCCACTTCGCGATGGCGGCCGCCGACCAGGCACTCGCCGACTCGGGACTGCGTTTCGACGAGGAGGCCCCCTTCGACATCGGAGTGGTGACCGCGGCCTGCTCCGGCGGCGGCGAGTTCGGCCAGCGCGAACTGCAGCACCTGTGGGGCAAGGGGCCGCGCTTCGTCGGCCCGTACCAGTCCATCGCGTGGTTCTACGCCGCCAGCACCGGACAGATCTCGATCCGCGGCGGCTTCAAGGGCCCCTGCGGCGTGGTCGCCAGCGACGAGGCCGGCGGTCTCGACGCCGTCGCCCACGCCTGCCGCAACATCACCCGCGGCACCGGCACCCGGGCCGTCGTCGTCGGCGCCGCCGAGGCGCCGCTGGCGCCGTACTCGGGTGTCTGCCAGCTCGGATACGAAGAACTCAGCCTGGAGGAGGACCCCGAACGGGCCTATCTGCCCTTCACCCGGCACGCCCGCGGCTTCGCCCCCGCCGAGGGCGGTGCGATGCTCGTGGTCGAGGACCCCCGGCACGCCGCCGGCCGCGGGGCCGAGGTGCAGGCCGTCATCGCGGGGCACGGCGCCACCTTCACCGGGGCCTCGCGCTGGGCGGAGTCCCGTGAGGGACTGGGCCGCGCCATCCGCGACGCCCTCGCGGAGGCCGGGTGCGCACCCGGGGACATCGATGTCGTCTTCGCGGACGCGCTCGGCACCCCGGAGGCGGACCGCGCCGAGGCGGGGGCACTGGCCGACGTGTTCGGCAAGCGCGCCGCGAAGATCCCCGTGACCGCCCCCAAGACCGGCACCGGCCGCGCCTACTGCGGCGCCCCGGTGCTCGATGTGGCCGCCGCCGTGTTCGCCCTGCGGCACGCAGTCGTGCCCCCCACCCCCAACATCACCGACACCTGCCACGACCTCGACCTGGTCACCGGCCGGCCCCGGCCGGCGGAACTGCGGACCGCGCTGGTGCTCAGCCGCGGCCTGATGGGTTCCAACTCGGCCTTGGTCGTACGGGCGTAGCGCAGGCGCTGTGAAGGAGAGCTCTTCCATGAGCAAGGAACTGACCTACGGCGAACTCGCCGCCCTGATGAAGTCCAGTGCCGGCATCACCGTCGAGGCGGGCCTCCTCGTCGGCCACCCGGAGACCCCTTTCGCCGAGTACGGCCTGGACTCGCTCGGCCTGCTCGGCATCGTCGGCGCCCTGGAGAACGACCGGGGCATCCCGATCGCCGGCGACGCCGACTCGTGCAAGACCCCCGGCGCCTTCATGGACGTCGTCAACACCTCACTGAAGGCAGGAGTCTGAGCCATGTCCGGCCACACCGAGAACGAGATCACCATCCCCGCCCCCATGGACGTCGTCTGGGACGTCACCAACGACGTGGAGGGCTGGCCGGATTTGTTCAGCGAGTACGCCTCCGTCGACATCGTCGAGCGCGAGGGCGACCGGGTCGTCTTCCGGCTCACCATGCACCCCGACGAGCACGGCCAGGTCTGGAGCTGGGTCTCCGAGCGGACCGCCGACCGTGCCACCCGCACGGTGCGCGCGCACCGGGTCGAGACCGGCCCGTTCCAGTACATGGACATCCACTGGAAGTACGAGGAGGTCCCCGGCGGCACCCGGATGCGCTGGACCCAGGACTTCGCCATGAAGCCCGGCGCCCCCCTCGACGACGAGGCGATGACCGACCGGATCAACGACAACTCCAAGATCCAGCTGGAGCTGATCCGCGAGCGGATCATGCAGCGCCACGGCGGCGGCGCGGCATGAACCGCTACCGCAGCCTGATCGTGGCCAGGATGAAGCCCGGCGTCGAGGAGCAGGTGGCGCAGGTCTTCGCCGAGTCGGACAAGGGCGAACTGCCCGGTCTGATCGGGGTCACCGGACGCAGCCTGTTCCAGTTCGGCGACGTCTACCTGCACCTGGTCGAGGCCGACCGGCCGCCCGGCCCCGAGGTCGGCAGGTACAAGGACCACCCGGCGTTCCGGGACATCAGCGAGCAGCTGTCGTCCTTCATCTCCGCGTACGACCCCGAGACCTGGCGCGAGCCCAAGGACGCCATGGCCCGGGAGTTCTACCGCTGGGAGCGCAGTGGCTGACAAGGCCACCGCCGAGCCGGACTGGGTGCGCTGCGAGCGCTGTGCCGCGCTCGTCTACGGCAAGCGCTACACCCGTACGCTGCGCGTCTGCCCCGAGTGCGGCGCGCACGGCCGGCTCACCGCCCGGCAGCGGCTCGACCTGCTGCTGGACGCCGGCTCCTGCAGGCCGCTCGCCGCGGAGCGCGGCGAGCGGCCCGCGGGACAGGACCCGCTGGGCTTCACCGACACCCGCCCGTACGTCGAACGGCTGCGCGAGGCCCGGGCGGAGACCGGGATGGACGAGGCCGTCGTCTGCGTGCGCGGAACCGTCGAGGGGCAGCCGGTCGTGGTCGCCGCGATGGACTTCCGCTTCCTCGGCGGCAGCCTCGGTCTGGGGGTCGGTACGCAGATCACCCGGGCCGCCCGGACGAGTCTGCGACGGCGCGTCCCCCTGCTGCTGGTGACCGCCTCCGGCGGCGCCCGTATGCAGGAGGGCGCCCTCTCGCTGATGCAGATGGCCAGGACCGCCCAGGCGCTCGCCGAGCTCGACGAGGCGGGCGTCCTCGTGGTGTCCCTGGTCACCGACCCCACCTACGGCGGCGTCGCCGCGTCCTACGCCACCCTCGCCGACGTCATCATCGCCGAGCCCGGCGCCCGGCTGGGCTTCGCCGGACCGCGCGTCATCCAGCAGACCACCGGCCAGCGGCTGCCCGAGGGCTTCCAGACCGCGGAGTTCCTCCTCTCGCGCGGCCTCATCGACGACGTCGTCCCGCGTGCCGCGCTCCGTCCGACGCTGGCCCGGCTGCTGCGGCTGCGCTCCGGGGAGGGGCTCGCGCGGCCGGGTGGGCGCCGTCCCGCCGAGCGGCCCCGGCCGGCGACCGTGCCGCGCGGGCCCGCCGTACGGGTCGTCCGCACGGCGGACGAGCTGCCGGAGCGGGACGCCTGGGAGGCGGTGCGCCTGGCCCGGCACCCGATGCGGCCCACGGCCGCCGACTACGCGACCCATCTGCTGCAGGACTTCCACGAGCTGCACGGCGACCGGCTGGCCGCCGACTGCCCGGCCGTCATCGGCGGGCCGGGCCTGCTGCACGGCAGCCCCGTCATGCTGATCGGCCATCACAAGGGCGGCCCGGGGCTGGAGGAGCGCCGGCGGCGGCACTTCGGCATGGCCACCCCGGCCGGCTACCGCAAGGCGGCACGCCTGATGCGGACCGCCGCCAAGCTGGGTATCCCGGTGGTGACCCTCATCGACACCCCGGGCGCCAACCCGGGTCCGGACGCGGAGAGCGGCGGCCAGGCCCTCGCCATCGCGGAGAACCTGCGGTTGATGGCCCGGCTGCCCGTACCGGTCGTCGCCGTGATCACCGGCGAGGGCGGCAGCGGCGGGGCACTGGCCTTCGCCGTCGCCGACCGGGTCCTGGTCAGCGCCAACGGCATCTACTCCGTGATCAGCCCCGAGGGCTGCGCCGCGATCCTGTGGAAGGACCCCGGCGCCGCCCCCGCCGCGGCGGCCGCCCTGCGGCTGCACGCCCGCGATCTGCTCCGGCTGGGCATCGTCGACGGCGTGGTCCCCGAGCCGCCCGACGGCGCCCACGGGGACCACGCCCACGCGGCCGCCCTCGTCGGCGGCGCGCTCTCGGCCGCCCTGGACGAACTGCGTCCCTGGGACCCCGACCGGCTGCTGGCCGAGCGCCGCGACCGGTTCCACCGTTTCGGCCGACTGGAGGAGGAGGCAGCACCGTGACACTCCACGGCGATGACAGGACGGCCCGCCCCCCTGGCGCGGGCAAGGCCCTCAACGGCACGTCTCCCGGCGGTGCGCCGGCCGGGCTCCCGGCGCTGGAGGCGGTCTGCCGCAGCGCCACCGAGCTGGCCCGCTCCATGCCCACCCCGCCGCGGCGGATCAGGCTGCGGCACGGGCAGACGGCGGTCGAGATCGAATGGCCGCAGGCGCGGGCACAGCACCCGGCGGACACCACCGGGCCCGCCCCCGCACCGGCACCCGAGGCGGCACCCGCCTCCGCACCGGCTCCCGCGCCCGCCGCCGGAGGACCGAGTCAGGGCGCACCGGAGGCGCAAAGGGCGCACGGAGCGCACGATTCCACCTCACTTCACTACGTCTGCGCCCCCACGGTGGGCACCTTCTACCACGCCCCCGAGCCGGGCGAGCGCCCCTGCGTCTCCGTCGGCGACCTCGTCCGCCCCGGCCAGCCCGTGGGCGTCCTGGAGGTCATGAAGATGATGAGCGTCGTCGAGGCGGACGTGGCCGGCCGGGTCGTGGAGGTCGTCGTCCCGGACGGGCAGCCCGTCGAGTTCCAGCAGCCGTTGATCGCACTGGAGCCGATACCGGTGGGGGAGTGAGGGACCGTGTTCTCCACCGTCCTGGTCGCCAACCGTGGCGAGATCGCGCTGCGGGTCGCGCGCGCCTGCCGTGAACTCGGCATCCGGACCGTCGCGGTGTACTCCACCGCCGACCGCGACTCGGCCGTCGTCCGCTTCGCCGACGAGGCCGTGCACATCGGACCGCCCCCGGCGAGGGCGAGCTACCTCAACATCCCCGCCGTCGTCGAGGCCGCCCGCCGCACCGGCGCGCAGGCCGTCCACCCCGGTTACGGCTTCCTGTCCGAAGACCCCGACTTCGCCGAGGTCTGCGAGGCCAACGGCCTCACCTTCATCGGGCCCTCCCCGGACGTGCTCTCCCGGCTGGGCGACAAGGCCGCCTGCCGCGCGCTGATGGCCGAGGCCGGACTGCCCGTGCTGCCCGGCAGCACGGGTCCGCTGGCCGGGGCCGCCGACGCGAAGGAAGCGGCGCAGCAGACCGGTTACCCGGTGATCCTCAAGGCCGTCGCGGGCGGCGGGGGACGCGGCATGGCGGTGGTCACCGACCCGGACCGGCTGCTCGACAGCTACCGGCGCACCGCGGCGCACGCCCGGTCCGTCTTCGGCGACGACCGGCTCTACCTGGAGCGGTACGTCGAGCGGGCCCGCCATGTGGAGGTGCAGGTGCTCTGCGACCGGCACGGCGCCGTCGTCCACCTCGGCGAGCGCGACTGCTCGGTGCAGCGGCACCACCAGAAACTGGTCGAGGAGACCCCCGCCCCCGACCTGCCGGCCCGGCTGAGGTCGGCGATGTGCGACGCGGCCGTCCGCGGCGCCCGGGCGGTCGGCTACACGGGCGTGGGCACCTTCGAGTTCGTGCTCACCCCCGAACGCGACTTCCACCTGATGGAGGTCAACTGCCGGCTCCAGGTGGAGCACCCGGTCACCGAGATGGTCACCGGGGTCGACCTGGTCCGGGAGCAGATCCTGGTCGCCGCCGGTCATCCGCTGACCCTGCGCCAGGAGGACGTCGTGCACCGCGGGGTCGCCGTGGAGTGCCGCGTCAACGCCGAGGACCCCTCACGCGACTTCGCCCCGACCCCGGGCCTGCTCACCGAGTTCGAGGCCCCCGGCGGCCCCTTCGTACGGGTGGACACCCACGCCTTCCCCGGCTGGCGGATCGGGCCCGACTACGACTCGCTGCTCGCCAAGGCCGTCGTCTGGGCCCCGGACCGGGAGCGGGCGCTGGCCCGGATGGACCGCGTCCTGGAGGAACTGCGGGTGCGCGGCGAGGGCGTGTGCACCACGGCCGGCTTCCTGCGGAAGGTGCTGGCCCGCCCGGAGTTCCGGGCGGGCCGGCACACCACCGGTCTGGTGGGGGAGATGACCGGCTAGCCGGTCACCGCCCCCCGCCGACGGTGCTGTGCAGGGCGTGCAGGTAGGCGTTGACCGGGGTCACCTCGCCGACCTGCAGCCCGGCCTCCGTCATCAGCTTCACCATGCTGTCCCGCGTGTGCTTCTGGCCGCCGACGTTCAGCAGCAGGAGCAGGTCCATGGCGGTGGTGAAGCGCATGGACGGCGTGTCGTCGATGAGGTTCTCGATGACGATCACCTTCGTGCCGGCGCCGCCCGCCGCGACGACGTTGCGCAACGTGCGCCGTGTGCTGTCGTCGTCCCACTCCAGGATGTTCTTGATGATGTACATGTCGGCGGCCACCGGGATGTCCACCCGGCAGTCCCCGGGCACCAGCCGGGCCCGCGCGGCGAGCGGACCGCCCTCGCGCAGCCGCGGGTCGGCGCCGGCCACGACCTTCGGCAGGTCCAGCAGCGTGCCCTGGAGCTCGGGGTGCTTCTCCAGCAGCGCGGCCAGCACGTGTCCCTGGCCGCCGCCGATGTCGGCGACCGAGCCGACACCGGACAGGTCGAGCAGCGCGGCGATGTCCTCGGCGGACTGCCGGCTGGAGGCGGTCATGGCGCGGTCGAAGACGCGGGCGCTCTCGCGGGCGTCGTCGTGGAGGTACTCGAAGAACTCCTTTCCGAAGACCTCCGGGAAGATGTTGCGGCCGCCGCGCACCGCCTCGTCCAGCCGCGGCCAGACCTCCCACGTCCACGGCTCGGTGCACCACAGCGCGATGTAGTGCAGGGTGTTCGGGCTGTCCTTGCGGAGCATCCGCGACATCTCGGTGTGGGCGAAGCGGCCGTCCGCCTGCTCCTCGAAGACCCCGTACGAGGCCAGGGCGAGCAGCAGCCGGCGCAGCTGGCGCGGCGCGGTGCCGACCATGGCGGCGAGCTCGTCGACGGGCGACGGGTCCTTGCCGAGAGCGTCCGGCACGCCGAGCCTGACCGCGGCCCGTACTGCGGCGGCACAGGCGGCGCCGAAGACGAGCTCGCGCAGCCGCATCGCCGGCGGAGTGGCGGCCTCGGCGCGCGCCGCGTTCGCGGTGCCGTCCGCGCTGGTGGTTTCTGTCAAGGTCATTCCTCGCACAACCCCTTCGGTTCGGAGACGCGGCACGTGTTGTCACGGAGGACATTCGCGGTGCCCCGGTCACGGTCGGCCAGATCGGCCGGGCGGTTGCCCAGGGTCGTGTTGCCCCGGACGGTGTTGCCGGTGTCGGGGGCGCCCACCACACTGCGGAAGAGCACGATCCCGCCGGACATCGGTGAGGTGCCGTGGTTGTCCACGACCCGGTTGCGGACCACCAGGGTCCGCTCCGCCCCCGTCAGCACGATCCCGGCACCCTGGATGAACGGGAGCCGGGCGTTGGGCGGGCAGTACTTGTTGTTCGCCGCCACGAGGTTGTCGGAGACGGTCAGGCCCCCGGCCCGCGGGACGCCCTCGTCGCCGACGACGAAGACGCCGCCGCAGTTGGCGGTGATGTGGTTGTCCACGACCCCCAGGTTGCGCACCCGGCGCAGCACGACCCCGATCCGGTTGCCCGTCAGCTCGTTGCCGCTGACGCGGGTGCGCCGGGTGTCCAGCGCACCGCCCTCGGCGTCGGCGGTGTTGGCCAGGAAGATCCCCGACTCGCCGTTCTGCCGGGAGACGTTGTCGCGCAGGAGGGTGCGCACCGAGTGCTGGACACCGATGCCCTGGTGCCCGTTGTGCTCGGCGGTCATGTCACTGACCTCCAGACCGTCGGTCCAGGAGGCGTCGACGCCGTTCTTGCGGAAGCCGGAGACCGAGAGCGACAGCAGCCGGACGCCGTCCAGGCCGCTCTGCTCCGTTCCGGTGACGCACAGCCCGTGGCCCGCCTGGGCGCAGGCGTTCCCGTCGGGCCTCGCGTCCGGGGTGAGGACGGTGTCGGCGCCGTGGCCGACCAGCGTGAGCCGGGGCTTGGTCACGTTGACGCTGCCCGGGTAGGTCCCGGGGAGGATCTTGATGACGTCGCCCGGCCGGGCCCGGTCCACCGCGGCCTGGACGGACTCCCCGGGCCGGACGACGAGCGCGCCCGGCGACGCCGCCTCGGCCCGGGGAAAGGCGCACAGCCCCAGCACACTGACGACCGCGGCCACGGCGGCCGCGCGGGGCCGACGAAGTGTCATGACTGCCGTACCTGCTTTCCGGGCAACGTCCTGAGTCACCCGAAATCTGACGCTATGAGTGGTTCTGGCGGATCGCCACTCTGCCGGGGCATCAGAGGCGGCGCGCGGCGGACCGCACGGGCACCACCACCGGGTGACCGAGCACCCCCGCGTCGACCGTTCCGTCGGCCGCCGGGTACCAGAGCCAATGGGCGTCCGGGACCTGGCCGACCGTCAGGACCGTCCAGCCGCCGCCCTTCGCGCCCGCCAGCGCCGCCCGCAGGCGGGCCTCCCCGGCGTCCGGCCGCTGCAGCGGCACGACCAGCCCCGCCGCGGTCTGCGGCGTCCCCGGCCGGCGCAGCGCGGGGATCTGACGGACGGTCCGGACCCGGAGCACGGCGGGCGGGCCGGGCAGGTCGCCGGCACCGGGTTCCACGGCGACCGGCACGGTACGGGCGGCGGGCGCCGCCTCCAACACCCCGTCCACCAGGGCGAGCACCGCGTCCCGCGCGACGGCCGGATCCCCGAGCACACTGCGGACGCCGCCGATCCGCGCGAGGTTCACCAGCTCCTGGCCCCGGCCGACCGCGCCGAGCCTGGTCAGTTGGGGAAGCGGCCCCGGACCGGGGGCGGGTGTGCCGACCGGTACCAGACCCGTGCGCTCCCAGCGGGTCGGGGTCAGCGCCGTCCACGGCGCCGGGGCCGGCCCGCCCGCCGAGACCGCGGCCGGCACGCGGCCGGGCTCGGCGAGCACGCCCCGCACCCGGACCGGGCTGTCGGGCCGTCCCGCCAGGGCCAGTTCGCGCAGCGCGTGCCGGACCACCAGCGGGGTGCGGGTGTCCGCGGCGAGCCGCCGGCCGAGCGCAGCCCGCCGGCGCCGCCGCACCGCCCTCAGCAGCGGACGCCGGCCCCCGCGGCGAGACCGGCCGGCAGCACCACCGCCCCGATCCCCGCCGCCGTCATGCTGTACGGCGGCCGGCCGGCCCCGTCGCGGGGCGGCCGGGGCTCACCGGTGGCCGTCCCCGGTTCCCTCGGCACCAGCCGTACGCGGTCGGCGGGGGAGCGGTCCGCGGCGGAGCCGGGGGACGGGGCGACGGCCAACAGGACGGCGACCGCCGCCGGCAGGCGGATCGTCCTCGTCACGGGGCGGTACCGCATCGTTCCTCTCCTCCTGTGGACCGGCCGGGCACGCGGGGACGTGTGACCAGACACGGCCCGCGCCGTCCGGCGGTTCAATCCCGGGCCGCGCGGTGTGAGGCGGCTCGCCAGAACCCGCCCCGGACGGAGGCCGTGTCTGCGTCGATGCACCGCGGCGCGGTCGGTGGGCGGACGGAATCGCCGCGGTCGTCGTGGAGACCGCCGACGGCACGGCGTACGTGTCGGCCGGGCCCTGACCACGCGCGGGGAGTGCCCTGCGCGGGCCTCAGGCCGCCCGTGCGGGCGTGCCGAGCGAGGCGCTGATCGCGTTCCCCGCCGCGCGGACCGAGGAGTCGAGCTGCTCGGGGGTGTACCCGTTGACGGCGATGATCTCCACGTCGGTGATGCCCATCCAGCCGAGGACGCCGCGGACATAGGGGGCGTGGAAGTCCATGGGCGCCAGGGCCGGGTCGTCGAAGTCGCTGCCGGACGCCCGCAGGACGACCGCCCTCTTGCCCTGCAGCAGGCCCTCCGGGCCGTCCTCGCCGAAGGCGAAGGTGCGGCCCGCCATCATCACCTGGTCGATCCACGCCTTGAAGGCGGCGGGCACGCCGAAGTTGTACATCGGCACGCCCAGCACCAGGACGTCGGCCTCCTCCATCTCGCGGATCAGCCGCTCGGAGGCGGCCACCGCGGCCTCGGTGGCGGCGTCGGCGGCCTCGGCGGGGCCGAAGACCCCGGTGATCCACTCGGGCGAGACGAACGCCGGGGTGTCGAGGGTGAGATCGCGGTAGGTGACGGTGCCGTGCGGGTCGTCGTTCTTCCAGGCGTCGACGTACGCGGCGGACAGCCGACGGCTCGCGGAGCCCTCGGTGCGGGCGCTGGAGTCGATGTGCAGCAGGTGAGCCATGGGATTCCCCAAAAATACTGGATCGCACAATCCATATCCCGGGTGGGCGGAGCGCGATCGGGTGGTCGGTCGTGCTGCCACGGTAGGGGAAATTTGCTTGAAAGATAAACTAGTGAGAGTTCAATCACTCTCGGCCAGTGCGTGCGGGTTGAGGGTGGCCAGCATCCGCTGCAGGTCGGCCCGGACCCGCTCGCGCTCGTGCGGGGCGAAGGGGGAGAGGGCCTCCTCCTCCGCCGGCGCGATGGCCCGCTCGGCGTGGGCCGCGAGCTCCTCGCCCTCGGGGGTGACGCTGATCTCGATGATCCGGCCGTGCGTCGGGTGTGCCCGCCGCTCCACCAGTCCGCGCTCGGTCAGTCCCTGTACGGCGGTGCCCATGGACTGTGGTGTGACCCCGCACCGGCGCGCCAGTTCGGCGCTCGACATGGCCCCGTGGACGCTCAGTTGCATGAGGGCGCTGAACTGCGCCTGGGTCAGTCGCAGCGGGCGCATGGCGTGCTCGATGCGGATCGCGTAAGCCTGCGAGAGCTGCCAGATCAGATAGCCGATGTGCTCGCGGGGTTCGCGCAGGGGCATGCCGGGTGCCTTCCTTTTGTCTGTTAACTTATATAAGTCAGCTTACATGTTTGGGAGGAGCCTATTCGTGGCCGACAGCGTGCTCATCACGGACGCACAACCGCCGGCGGATCAGCCTCCACCGCGCCACCGGCACCGGCACGTCCCGGGACCGCAGACCGACGCACCGCCCGCCCGGCCGGGACTGACCGGCCCGAAGGCCGTGATCACCCCGGTGATCACGGTGCTCGTCGTGGGGCTCTCCTTCGTCAGCGTCTTCCTCGCCGCCTTCCACACGCCCACGGCGCACCGGCTGCCGGTGGCCGTCGTGGCCTCGGACCACTCGGCGGCCCTGTTCGATGTCCGCCTCCAGCGCATCGCGCCCGAGGCCTTCCAGGTCGACCGGTACCCCGACGCGGCGTCGGCCCGGGACGCGGTGGAGCACCGGGAGGCCTACGCGGCCTACCTGTCCGAGGGCGGCGAGCAAAGGGTCGTCTACGCCGGCGCGAACGGCCCCGCCGTGTCCGCCCTGCTCACCCCCCTGGCGTCCGTTCCGCACGGCGAGGGCCACAAGATCCCCGTGGTCGACATCCTGCCGCTGTCGTCCGGTGACAGCAGAGGGCTGTCGGTCTTCTACGCCTCCTTCGGGCTGATCCTGGCAGGGTTCCTGTTCGGCCAGCTGACCTACCAGGTCGCGCCACGGCTCTCCTTCAGCCAGCGGGTCCTGAGCATCGGCCTCTTCGCCGTCGTCGGCGGCCTGGCCACCACCCTCATCGCCTCCACGGCCTTCGGCGCGATACCCGGTTCCTTCCTGGGGATCTTCGCAGTCGTCACGCTCATGGCCGGGGCGGTCGCCGCCGCCACCGTCGCGCTCATCCGCGTCTTCGGCCCGGCCGGGGTCCTCCTGGGCTCCATCTTCATGCTCATCATCGGGAACGCCACCAGTGGCGGCGTCCTCCCGCCGTACTTCCTGCCGGGCTGGCTGGAGCCACTGGCCTCCGTCATGCCGGCCGGCGTGGGCGTCCGTGCCATGGACGGAATCGCCTACTTCCACCACGACGGCCTGACCCGCGGGATCGTCATCCTCTGCAGCTGGATCGCGGCGAGCGTGGGCACCATGTTCCTGCTCGACCGCATCGCGGCGACCTCGGGGATCGTGCACGCGGCCACCCGCTGACGGGAACGGCTGCTCCCGGGGGCGCAGCCGGCCGGCCTCCTCCCGGACGACGACCGGCCGCGCCGCCCCCCGGCAGGCTGGGGCCATGGCAACGACCACCGAACCCACGGCCCCGGGACGCACCCTCGGCGGCCTCCGCACGGCAGACCGCCTGTGCCACGCGACCGGCGCCGTGCTGATCCTGTCGGGCCTGTTCCACCTCGCCGTCCTCGCGGTGGACGGCGGTCCCTGGGACGGCCCGGTGTCCTGGCGCAAGCCCGTGACCTTCGGGCTCTCCTTCGGCGTGACCCTCGTCGCGATCACCTGGGTCACCTCGTATCTGGACGTCCGCGCGCGCCTGCGCACCCCGCTGCTGGTCGTGTTCGCCGCCGACTGCGTCGTCGAGGTCGCCGGCATCACCCTGCAGGCGTGGCGGCGCGTGCCGTCGCACCTCGACATGGAGACCGGCTTCGACACCGCGGTCTCCATGACCCTCGCGGTCGGCGGCGGCGTACTCGTCGCGGTCCTGTCGGCCTTCGCCCTCGCGTCCTTCCGGCGCCGTCCCAACGGCCCCGCCGGCATGCCCCTCGCCCTGCGCGCCGGCTTCGCGATCCTGCTCGTCGCCCTGCTCTCCGGCGCCGCCATGATCGCCCGCGGCGTCTACCTCACCCGCACCGGCCACCAGGCCGCCGCCTACGCCTCCACGGCCCCCCTCAAGCCGCTGCACGGCGTGAGCCTGCACGCCGTCCTCGTCCTGCCCGCCCTCGCCCTGCTGCTGTCCCGCACGCCGTGGAGCGACCGGGCGAACGCGCGCATCCTCCGCGCCGCCACCGCCTGTTACGCCCTCGCGGTCGCCGCGACAGCCGTGTGGGCGGTGCTCACGTACCGCTGACGCGCAGTCCGCCCCGGCTGGGGGTCCGCGGCGTCAGCACTCGATGACGTTGACCGCGAGCCCGCCCCGCGCCGTCTCCTTGTACTTGACCTTCATGTCGGCCCCGGTCTCCTTCATGGTCTTGATGACCTTGTCGAGGGAGACGTGGTGCCGCCCGTCCCCGCGCATCGCCATGCGCGCGGCGGTGACGGCCTTGACCGCGGCCATCCCGTTGCGCTCGATGCAGGGGATCTGGACGAGCCCGCCGACCGGGTCGCAGGTGAGGCCGAGGTTGTGCTCCATGCCGATCTCCGCGGCGTTCTCGACCTTCTCCGGGCCGCCGCCGAGGACCTCGGCGAGGCCGCCCGCGGCCATGGAGCAGGCGGAGCCGACCTCGCCCTGGCAGCCGACCTCGGCGCCCGAGATGGAGGCGTTCTCCTTGAAGAGCATGCCGATCGCGCCCGCCGCGAGCAGGAAGCGGACGACGCCGTCCTCCCTCTCCGCCTCCGACGACTGCCCGGCCACGAAGTTCACGTAGTAGTGCAGGACGGCCGGGATGATGCCGGCGGCGCCGTTGGTGGGGGCGGTGACGACGCGGCCGCCCGCGGCGTTCTCCTCGTTGACGGCCATGGCGTACAGGGTGACCCACTCCATGGCGTGCGCCGCCAGGTTGCCCTCGGCGCGCAGCTGGCGGGCGGTCGCCGAGGCGCGGCGGCGGACCTTGAGGCCGCCGGGGAGGATGCCCTCGCGGGTCAGCCCGGCCCGCACGCAGTCCTGCATGACGCGCCAGATCTCCAGCAGGCCCGTGCGGATCTCGGCCTCGGTGCGCCAGGCCTTCTCGTTCTCCAGCATCAGGCCGGAGATGGACAGCCCGGTCTCCCGGGTGAGCCGGAGCAGCTCGTCGCCGGTGCGGAAGGGGTACTTCAGCACGGTGTCGTCGAGCTTGATGCGGTCCTCGCCGACCGCGTCCTCGTCGACGACGAAGCCGCCGCCCACCGAGTAGTAGGTCTTCTCCAGCACGGGCGCGCCGGTCTCGTCGTACGCGAAGAGCGTCATGCCGTTGGCGTGGTACGGCAGCGAGCGGCGCCGGTGCAGGACCAGGTCGTCGGCGGCGGAGAACGGGATGTCGTGGGCGCCGAGCAGGCTGATGCGGCCGCTGCTGCGGATGTGCTCGACCCGCTCGTCGGCGGTGTCGACGTCGACGGTGCGGGGGGAGTGCCCCTCCAGGCCCAGCAGCACCGCCTTGGGGGTGCCGTGACCGTGGCCGGTCGCGCCGAGCGAGCCGAAGAGTTCGGCGCGCACGGAGGCGACACCCGCCAGCAGGTCGTCGTTCTTCAGCCGCTGGGCGAACATCCGCGCGGCGCGCATCGGGCCCACCGTGTGGGAGCTGGACGGGCCTATGCCGATCGAGAAGAGGTCGAAGACGGAGATGGCCACGGTGCGATGACTCCTCGGATTCGCGGACCCCGTTGTCCGCGGGCGGCCGGCGGGGTCGCCGCCGGAGTGGTACGTGGGCGGCGTGGGTGCGCCGCACTTGCTCCAGTGTGCGGGACCGTCCTCGCGGACGGCCCCGCACACCGGGTGATGCTCGCTACTTCAGGCCGGGGTACAGCGGGTGCTTGCCGGCCAGGGCGGTGACCCGGGCGCCGAGCGCCTTGGCGGTCTCCGCGTCGAAGCCCGGCTTGAGGGCCTCGGCGATGACGTCGGCGACCTCGCGGAAGTCCTCGGTGCCGAAGCCGCGGGTGGCCAGCGCCGGGGTGCCGATGCGCAGGCCGGAGGTGACCATCGGCGGACGAGGGTCGTTCGGGACCGCGTTGCGGTTGACCGTGATCCCGATCTCGTGCAGCCGGTCCTCGGCCTGCTGCCCGTCGAGCTCGCTGTCGCGCAGGTCCACCAGGACCAGGTGGACGTCGGTGCCGCCGGACAGCACCGAGACCCCGGCCGCGGTGACGTCGTCCTGCGTCAGCCGCTCCGCGAGGATCCGCGCGCCCTCCAGGGTGCGGACCTGGCGGTCCTTGAACTCCTCGCTCGCCGCCACCTTGAAGGCGACCGCCTTCGCCGCGATGACGTGCTCCAGCGGGCCGCCCTGCTGGCCGGGGAAGACCGCCGAGTTGATCTTCTTGGCGAGTTCCGCCTTGCACAGGATGACGCCGCCGCGCGGGCCGCCCAGCGTCTTGTGCGTGGTCGTGGTGACGACGTCCGCGTACGGCACGGGGGAGGGGTGCAGCCCCGCCGCCACCAGACCGGCGAAGTGCGCCATGTCGACCATCAGGTACGCGCCGACCTCGTCGGCGATCCGCCGGAAGGCCGCGAAGTCCAGCTGCCGCGGGTACGCCGACCAGCCGGCGATGATCAGCTTCGGGCGGGACTCCTTGGCCAGGCGCTCGACCTCGGCCATGTCGACCTGCCCGGTCTCGGCGTCCACGTGGTAGGCGGCCACGTTGTAGAGCTTGCCGGAGAAGTTGATCTTCATGCCGTGGGTCAGGTGCCCGCCGTGGGCGAGGTTCAGACCCAGGATCGTGTCGCCGGGGTTCAGCAGCGCGAACATCGCGGCCGCGTTGGCCTGCGCGCCCGAGTGCGGCTGGACGTTGGCGTGCTCGGCGCCGAAGAGCGCCTTGATCCGGTCGATCGCGAGCTGCTCGACGACGTCGACGTGCTCGCAACCGCCGTAGTAGCGGCGGCCGGGGTAACCCTCGGCGTACTTGTTGGTCAGCACCGAGCCCTGGGCCTGGAGCACCGCGACCGGAGCGAAGTTCTCCGAGGCGATCATCTCAAGGGTGGACTGCTGACGGTGCAGTTCGGCGTCGACGGCGGCGGCGACGTCGGGGTCGAGCTCATGCAGTGAGCTGTTGAGAAGCGACATCAGGGGGTCATCCGTCCGGAGGTCGGAGTGGACAGGGCGCAGCGGTGGAGGTCTCGGGCGGTCAGCTGCCGGTGAAGGCGGTGTACTCGTCCGCGGAGAGCAGGTCGCCCGGCTCCTCGGAGATCTTCACCTTGAACAGCCAGCCGCCCTCGAACGCCGCCGAGTTCACCAGCGAGGGGTCGTTGACGACGTCCTCGTTGACCTCGGTGACCTCGCCGGAGACCGGGGCGTACAGGTCGCTGACCGACTTGGTCGACTCCAGCTCTCCGCAGGTCTCACCCGCGGCGACCGTGTCGCCCACCGCCGGGAGCTGGACGTAGACGACGTCGCCGAGGGCGTTCGCCGCGTGCTCGGTGATGCCCACCGAGGACACGCCGTCCGCGTCGGCGGCCGAGACCCACTCGTGCTCCTTGCTGTACCGCAGCTGCTGGGGGTTGCTCATGGCGTGAATTCTCCTGGATGACGGTATGTGCTGGTGAACGGCTGTCTTGACAGATGGGACGGCTGTGCCGGATGTGACCGGGACCTCAGCGCTGCCGCTTGTAGAACGGCAGGGCCACCACCTCGTACGGCTCATGCGTACCGCGGATGTCCACGCCCACACCAAGGGCGCCCGGCGTCGCGTGCGCGGCGTCCACGTACGCCATGGCGATCGGCTTGCCCAGGGTCGGGGACGGGGCGCCGGAGGTGACCTCGCCGACCACCTCGCCGCCCGCCACGACGGGGTAGCCCGCCCGGGGGACCCGGCGGCCCTCGGCGACCAGGCCGACCAGCTTGCGCGGCGGCGTGGCCTCGGCCTTGGCGGCGGCCGCGGTCAGCGCCTCGCGGCCCACGAAGTCACCCGGCTTGTCGAACTTCACGACCCGGCCGAGGCCGGCGTCGAAGGGGGTGAGCGCGGTCGTCAGCTCGTGCCCGTACAGCGGCATGCCCGCCTCCAGGCGCAGCGTGTCCCGGCAGGACAGGCCGCAGGGCACCAGGCCGGCGTCCGCGCCCGCCTCGGTCAGTGCCTGCCACAGCTTCTCCGCGTCGGCCGGGGCGACGAAGAGCTCGAAGCCGTCCTCGCCGGTGTAGCCCGTGCGGGCGATCAGCGCGGGGACGCCGGCCACGGTCCCCGGCAGGCCCGCGTAGTACTTCAGCCCGTCCAGGTCGGCGTCGGTGACCGACTTCAGGATGGCGGGGGAGTTCGGGCCCTGGACGGCGATCAGCGCGTAGGCGTCCCGGTCGTCGCGGACCACGGCGTCGAAGCCGGCGGCGCGTTCGGTGACCGCGTCGAGGACGACCTGGGCGTTGGAGGCGTTGGCGACGACCATGTACTCCTCGTCGCCGAGGCGGTAGACGATCAGGTCGTCGAGGATGCCGCCGTCGGGCGCGCAGATCATCGTGTAGCGGGCGCGTCCCACGGCCAGCGCCGAGATGTGGCCGACCAGCGCGTGGTCCAGCGCCTCGCCCGCGGCCGGACCGGTGACCGTGATCTCGCCCATGTGGGACAGGTCGAAGAGACCTGCCCGGGTCCGCACGGCGGTGTGCTCGTCGCGCTCGCTGGCGTACCGCAGCGGCATGTCCCAGCCCGCGAAGTCGGTCATGGTGGCGCCGAGGGCGCGGTGCAGCGCGTCCAGTGCGGTACGGCGGGGTTCACTCATCGGGCGGGCTCCCAAGGCGAGGAAGGGACAGGTAGGGCGATGACGGGGCAGGTCCTCCCCATCTGTCATCGGAACCTGAGAGGTTCACCTGGACCCTCCGGTCGGAGGAGTCCCGGTTTGCACCTTGGGTGGGGCGGCGCCCCCGTCGCCGGGAGGGCTCGCCCGCTTTTCAGATGTGCCTCGAACGCGCGGTATCTGTGCCTGAGAGATTCAAGGGAGGACTTGCTCCTTCGGCGTCCCGCCCGCCGCAGCGGTGCGGAAGCTCTCCCGCGCGGCCTCGAACGGCCTATATGTGATTGAGGCCGCCATCATTGCACGGGTGCCCGCCGTTGTCGCGATCGAGTCCCGGATGTCCCGGTCCGGTCCCGATCCGGTTGTAACGCCGCCGTTTCTCTGGGTAGGCAAAGACTCAGGATTTACCATTTCTTGAACGTCGGACCCGGAGGGCGAACTGTGCGGTGGCAGAGTGCGTATGCGACGGCCGGGGGCCCGGCCGTGTCCCGGCCGGTACCGGCGCGGGCCGGGGAGGCGCGCCGCGGGGGCCGCTCCGTGCGGCCGCGCCGGCTGCTCGATCTGCGGCGGGGGCGCCGGCCCGTGCGCACACTGCGCTATCCGCCGGGTGACGTCCTGGTCGTCTCCGGCCTTCCCGGCGGCGGCAAGAGCACCCTCATGCGGCGCGCGAAGGGCGGTGCCCGCCTGATCGACTCGCAGGACGTGAGGGAGCGCTGGCAGGCCCGGCTGCCGCGGCTGCTGCCGTACGCCCTCTACCGCCCCCTGGTGCGGATCGCGCACTATGCCGGGCTGTGGCGGGCGCTGCGCTCGGGCGACAGCGTCGTCGTGCACGACTGCGGCACCCTGCGCTGGGTGCGCGCCTGGGTCGCCCGCCGGGCGCGGCGCCGGGGGCGGGGTATGCACCTGGTGCTGCTGGACGTCCCCGTGATGACCGCTCTGGACGGTCAGCGCGAACGCGGCAGGGGGGTGTCGGCGTACGCCATGGCCCGGCACCGCAGCGCCTCCCGCCGGCTGCTCGCCGAGGCGGAGGCCGGTCGGCTCCCCGGGGCGTGCGCCTCGGTGGTGCTGCTGGACCGCGAAGCGGCCCGGGAGCTCGAGGCCATCGACTTCGACGGCTGAGCGGCCGGGCCGCGTCGCGTGAGGGGCGGTACCGCTACTGACCCTGGAGGTCCATTTCGGCCTGCGGCGCGATCTGCGCCTCCGGCGGCAGCTGCTCTCCCTGGTCGTTCAGGGGGAGCGGCAGCGGGAGCGGAAGCGGCAGCGGCAGTGCGCCGGTGAGCAGCTTCGGCACCGCCAGCAGCAGGGCCTGCAGGTCGGCGACGACGGTGGCGACACCGGCCGTCACACCCGCGAGGTCCTTGGCGACCACCTTGGCCAGCAGGTCCGTGACGTCCTGGACCAGCTTGGTGAGCGCGTTCTTGACGTCGGTGACGGCGTCCGCGGCGCTCTGGTCGCCCGGCCCGCCGACCTGGTCGATGGCGCCCTGGTCACCCGGCTGGCCGAGATCGCCTGGCTCCAGGCCCGGTTGTGGCGCGCCCGGATCGAAGGCCGACGGGTCGGTGACGCCGGGAGATACCGCACCAGACTGGTCGAGGACCGAGGCCAGCTGACGGCTCGCCTCCTCCAGACCCCTGCGGAGTTCGTCCAGCTTCGCCGAGTCCGGGCTTTCGATCTGGGCTTCCTGGGTGAGCTTGGCCCCGAGGGACAACGTGTCACCCAACTTGGCGATGAGTTCGGCGTTGCCCGTCTCCGCCGCCCGGGCGGCGAGGTGCTCGACCTCGACGGCCGTGCTCCGGGTGGGGGCCTGGGCACTCGCGACACCGCCGGTGAGGCCCATCGTCAGCGCGGCGCACACGGCCGCCGCTATGAGGGTGGAGTTGATCCTGGTGATGCGCATGTCGAGATATCTCCCGGTTGAGGGTTTTCTCCTTGCTCGTCCTACCTTCGGAGCCGTAGTGACGCTTCGCAACCGGACGATAGCTTTATGTGACGTATATGAGGTGCGGGGGTCGCTCGCGCCCGCCGCCGGATAGGGTTTCCACGGAGCGCACCACCACGGCAAATTGCGAGGCGAGACGCAGTGAACATCCCGGGGCAGCGGATACCGGACGGCTTCGCCCCGTCGGGGCACGGTGCCGGCGGCTGGCCCGCCAACGAGCTGGAGGAAGTGCTGTCCGCGGCACTCGGCGATCCGGGTGCCACGGCCCGTGTCCTGGAGGTGCTCGGGCGTTCGCAGGTGTGGATCCCGCTGCCGAACGGCGGCGGTCCCGAGAGCACCGACCTCGACCTGCCGACCCTCGAACTCGAAGGCGGCGTCTACGTTCCGGTCTTCAGCTCCGAACAGCAGTTCCTGGCCGCCGGTTCCGGCATGGACTTCGCCGTCGCGCCCGCCCGCGAGTTCGCCCGCGGGCTGCCCCCGCAGCTCGGGATCGCCGTGAACCCCGGGGGCGCGGTGGGTCTTCCGCTGCCGCCCGCCGCGGTGATGGAGCTGTGCCGCACCGACCGCGAGCCCGGCACCCCGAGCGGCGCCCGGGTCCGGCTGTGGGAGCCCTCGCCGCACGAGGAGCCGGTCGACTTCCTGGCCGCCGCGGCGGGCGAGTTCGCCGTCACCCCCGTCGTGCTCTCCGCCCGCCGCGCCCTGGCCAGCGTCGAGGGCGACCCCGCCACGCTCTTCGTCGGCGTCGAACTCGACCGCTGGCAGGAGGAGGACCGGGCCGCCGCCATGGCCGCCCTCGGGCGCGCGCTCGGCGCCGTACCGCTTCCCTGGCAGGTCAATCTGGTGCTGCTGGACGTCGCACAGGACCCCATCGGCGACTGGATGCTGGAGCGCGTGCGACCCTTCTATGTCGGCACGGGCGCATAACCTGGGTCCGGCACGACACCCGAGGCATTCGGCGAAGCAGACGACGCGGACAAGGCAGACGCGGAAGGGCGGGACACGTGAGCGCCGGCGTGGGAGGGGGCGGGGGGCTGGAGCATGCGCTCCGGCAGGTGACGCCCGGTAGGTACGACGCCTACGAGGAGGTGCTGCGGGCCCTCGCCGACAGCCAGGTGTGGATGCTGCTCTGGCAGGGCACCCCCGGCGGGGCGGACGCGCAGTACGGCAACATGGAGGTCGCCGGCCACGGCTACGCGCCCTGCGTGACCTCGCCGCAGGAGTTCACCGCCTGCGGCTGGAACCGGGCCCACGAGGTGGTGTCCGGTCGCGAGATCGCGGCCTCGCTCTTCCCCGACCGCTGGGGCCTGTGGCTCAATCCGCACGCCCCCGGCGGCGGCATCGGCATCCCCTGGCTCGACCTGCGCCGCGTCTGCCTCGGCCTCGACCGGTCCCCGGCCGGACCGCTGCGGATCGGCGAGCCCGCGCTGCAGATCCCCCAGTACTACGCCCTGTTGACCCAGCAGGCCCATCGCAACCCGGCCGTCCGCTCGCTGCGGCGCGCCTGGGTGCAGCCCGCGCTGGGCGAGCCGTACCTGGCGATCGGCGTCGACCTCTACGAGGCCGGGCCCCAGGCCGTGGAGACGGTGCGCCTGATGATGCAGTCCGCCCTCGGCGCGGTGCCGCAGGGGCTGCCGGTCGCCACGGTCGCGCTCAACGACGAGTACGACCCGGTCGGCATGTGGATGCGGGCCTCGGCGCAGCCCTTCTACTCCCGCGACGCCCATGGCGCGCCGGGTGCGCCGGGCGTGCCCGGGGCGACGTACGGCTGGGCCCCGCAGCCCTACTGAGGCCTGCGGCGGGAGTTCCGGATGCCGTGGCGCCGGTGTGTGGGCGGGTGCGGGTCCGTTGCGCCTGCGGCCGACTTTTCCCGCCCGCCCGTGCGGCGCCGTCCGCGGGTGCGGGTGGCCCCCGTGGGTGGTGCCGGCGCGTCGGCGGCTGCGGCCGGTTCTCGCCCCGCGTTCACGCAGCGCGGGCGGTAACCGGCGGGAGGGTGGGAGACAGCCCGCCGCAGGTGCGGCGGACCTGCACTCGTCCACGCACCGCGGCGAGGGCCCCGCGAGGGGCCGCCCGTCACAGGACCGCGTCGATGAGCCCCAGCGGCGGGCTCCCCAACTCCAGCAGCGCCCCGTGGAACCGCTGCAGCGAGAACTCCTGCCCCCAGGCGTCCCGGGCGCGCTCGCGCAGCCGCATGATCTCCAACTTGCCCCAGGTGTAGCGGCCGTACGCCGCGTCGAAGGTGCCGCGCCGGGCCTCGGAGGCAGCACCGGCCCGTGCGAGGTGGGCGTCCCGCATGAACCGCTGCGTCGCCTCCTCCAGCGTCATCGCCCCTGTGTGCAGCCCGATCGCGCACGCGAGCCGGGTGACGCGTACGAGCGCCTCCAGGGCCACGCCGATCGCGAAGCGGGGGTCGCGGGAGCGGAAGCCCTCCTCGAGGCAGACCTCCTCGACGTAGTGCGCCCAGCCCTCGCAGAAGGACAGCGAGTGCAGCACACGCCGTACCTGTGTGGGTGCGTGCCGCAGTGCCCTTCCGTGGGCGAAATGGCCGGGTGCCACCTCGTGGACGGTGATGGCCGGCAGGCTCGTGCGGCTGAAGACCGAGAGCCACTCCTCGCGCTCCTCCTCCGGCCAGTCCGGCTCCGGCGGGGTGACGTGGTACCAGGAGGCGGAGTCGGCCTCCTCCGGTGCGGCCCAGGTCATCATCGCCATGGACCAGCGGCGCGACGGCGGCGCCGGACCCACGAGGCAGTCGCCGTCGAGCCAGGGCACGAGCCCCCGCCGGCGGGTGAAGTCGATGACCTCCTCGGTGAGCCGGGCCGCCTCGGGGATGACCCCGTCGGCGTCCGGGTGGTCGGCCAGCAGTCGCGGGATGAGCTCGTCCACGGTGGCCTTCGGGTCCAGCCGTCCGCAGGACTCGGTCAGGAGCGCGGTCAGCCGGTCCCGTTCGCGCTCGGCCTCGTCGGCGAGCGCCGACAGGTCGACGCGCAGACCTTCCTGACTGCCCATCAGCAGTGCGAGCGCCTCCCCGCCGAGCCGGGGGTCGGGGTCGCCCGTCTCGGCCGCGCGGGCGATGTGGTCGACCAGGCGGGCGTGCGCGGCGAGCGCGGGGCCTGCCTCCGGCTCGGTCTCCGGGTCGAGGTCGGCGGCGAGACCGCGGACCGCCCCGAGGAGTGCCCCGGCGACCGGCGCGCTCACCCTGTCGAGCGATGCGATGGCCGCGTCGACGGCGTCCGGCCACTGCTGGAGGTGGCGTCTGCGGGCCTCGGAGAGTTCCTCGCGGGGCGCGTACTCGCGGTCGTAGGCGGTGAGTTCAAGGTTGGACAAATGCGGATACGGGTCGCGGCGGTGCAGCTCAAGCTCGCCGTACTGGACCTTGAGGGTGTCCTCGAAGACCGAAAGGTGCCGTTCGTCGTGAGGGTCGGGAAGGGCCGGTTCGCGGAGCCGGGCGTGGGCGAGCGAGGACAGTCCGCGGCGGACGCCGTCGGGCGACAGGTCCTGCACCTGGCCGTCGTACTCGTGGAGTCCCGCCATCTCCCTGACCACCGGGACCATCAGGTCGCACACGGAGCGAAGCCGATCATTCATGGCATCGAAGGTAGCGACTTCCGTTGCCCCGCGGCGATCTGTCAACGCGCGTAACACTGCGGTAATAACGGACGAAGGTTCACCACATCACGGTTGCGCATCGCTTCCCTGTGGGGTCTGGCGCGTGATCCAAGCCCCATGAAGACTCGCGCACCAAGGCGCTGCATACGTCGCCTTAACGATTCATCACAAGCCAAACACACAGCCCAGCGCCACCGCACCACCATCAAGAGCTGCGCCCGACATGGTCGGTCCGCTCCGTCGACCCGGGCGGACGGCCAGGCGAAGCCGGCCACCGCCGGCAGGGGGATGCACGAGGAGACATGACAGCACCGCTGCACGACACCGCTGAGACGACCGTCGCCGACGTCACCGCCGACATACCCGCGAAGGCGATCGAGGGGCGTTCGCCCGGGCGCATCGCATGGATGCGCCTCAAGCGCGACAAGGTGGCGCTGGCGGGCGGCGTGATCGTCGTCTTCCTCATCCTGGTCGCGATCTTCGCCCCCCTCATCGTCAGCGCCCTCGGTCACCCGCCGAACGACTTCCACGAGGACAAGATCGACCCGCTCTTCGGCACCCCCACCGGCAAGTGGGGCGGCATCAGCGGGGATTACCTCTTCGGCGTGGAGCCGGTCAACGGCCGCGACGTCTTCAGCCGCATCGTCTACGGCACGCGGATCTCCCTGCTGGTGGCCTTCCTGTCGGCGATCGTCGCGGTCGTCCTCGGCACCTTCTTCGGCATCATGGCCGGTTACTTCGGCGGCTGGGTCGACGCCGCCATCGGCCGTGTCATGGACGTCCTCCTGGCCTTCCCCCAGCTGCTCTTCATCATGTCCCTGGTCTCGGTCATGCCGAACTCGCTGCTGGGCTTCAGCGGCACCGGCGTACGCATGGGCGTCCTGGTGGTCGTGATCGGGTTCTTCGGCTGGCCCTACGTCGGGCGCATCGTCCGCGGCCAGACGCTGAGCCTGAGGGAACGCGAGTACGTCGACGCGGCCCGCAGCCTCGGTGCCGGCCGCGGCTACATCCTCTTCCGGGAACTGCTGCCCAACCTCGTCGCCCCGATCACCGTCTACGCGACGCTGATGATCCCGACGAACATCCTCACCGAGGCCGCCCTGAGCTTCCTCGGGGTCGGCGTGAAGCCGCCCACCTCGTCGTGGGGACAGATGCTCTTCAAGGCGCTGTCCTTCTACGAGACGGACCCGATCTTCATGCTGATCCCGGGTCTGGCCATCTTCATCACCGTGCTCGCCTTCAACCTCTTCGGTGACGGCGTACGGGATGCGCTGGACCCGAAGGGCTCCCGCTAGCCCTCGCACACCGCCCCTGCCATTCCCGTCAGGTGGCTTCTCACCGAGAAGGACCGCAGGTCCGCGGAAAGTCGCGGACCGCGAATCACGGAGGTTACGAAAAAGTGACATCCCCACGCTCATCGAGGCGCAGGCTGGCCGCAGGGACGGCCGTCGTGGTCGTCGCGCTGCTGTCCACCGCCGCTTGCGGCGGAGGCGGCGGTGGCAAGTCCGACGGCAACGCCAAGGCCCCCGGATTCAACGCCGCCGTCAACAAGGTGGCGAACGCGTCCGACAAGAAGGGCGGCACGCTCAAGTTCATCGGCACGCAGGACGCCGACTCCTGGGACCCGCAGCGCGGTTACTACGGCTTCATGTGGGACTTCGCGCGGTACTACACGCGCCAGCTGGTCTCCTTCTCCCCGGAGCCGGGTCTCGCCAGCACCACACTGAAGCCGGACCTCGCGACCGGCCTCGCGAAGGTCGAGGACGGCGGCAAGACCTACACGTACACCCTGAAGGACGGCCTGAAGTGGGAGGACGGCTCCCCGCTGACCTCCAAGGACGTCAAGTACGGCATCGAGCGCATCTGGGCCCAGGACGTCATCTCCGGTGGCCCGATCTACCTGCAGCAGGTGCTCGACCCCAAGGGTGAGTACAAGGGCCCGTACAAGGACACCTCGGCCGACAAGCTCGGTCTGAAGTCCATCGAGACCCCGGACGACAAGACCATCGTCTTCCGCCTGCCGAAGCCCAACAGCGACTTCGAGCAGATGCTGGCGATGCCGTCCGGCTCCCCGGTCCCGGCGGCCAAGGACACCGGCGCGAAGTACGGCCTCAAGCCGTTCTCCAGCGGCCCGTACAAGTTCCAGTCGTACACGCCGAACAAGTCGATGGTGCTGGTCCGCAACACCAACTGGAGCGCGTCCACCGACGACCTCCGCAAGGCGCTGCCGGACAAGATCACGGTCACCCTGACCACCAACGCCGACGACATGGACAAGCGCCTGATCAACGGCGACTACGACCTGGACCTCAACGCCACCGGCGTCGGCCAGGCCGCGCGCGCCGAGGTGCTCGGCAAGAACAAGGCCAACGCCGACAACCCGGACACCGGCTTCATCCGCTACGCGGTCTTCCCGACCACGGTCAAGCCGATGGACAACATCCACTGCCGCAAGGCGGTCATCCTCGCCGCCGACCACAAGTCGCTGCAGACCGCCCGCGGCGGCCCGCAGGCCGGTGGCGCGATCGCCCCGAACATGCTCCCGCTGGGCATCAAGGGCGCCGACGGCAAGTACGACCCGTACAACGTCCTGAAGGACACCACGGGCAACGTCGAAGAGGCCAAGAAGGAGCTCAAGGCCTGCGGCCAGCCCAACGGCTTCAAGACCACGATCGCGGTCCGCAACAACAAGCCGATCGAGATCGCCACGGCCGAGTCGCTGCAGGAGTCGCTGAAGAAGGTCGGCATCACCACCGAGCTCGACGAGTTCGACGGTGCGCAGACCTCCGGCATCATCGGTGCCCCGAAGACCGTCAAGTCCAAGGGCTACGGCATCATCATCATGGGCTGGGGCGCCGACTTCCCGTCGGGCCAGGGCTTCCTGCAGCCGCTGGTCGACAGCCGGTTCATCCTCGAGAGCGGCAACAACAACTTCGCCGAGATCAAGGACAAGGCCATCGACGGCCTGTTCGACCAGGCGCTGCAGCAGACCGACGCGAACGCTGCGGCCGAGGTCTACAAGCAGATCAACCAGAAGGTCTCCGAGGGCGCGTACTACCTGCCCTTCACCTTCGAGAAGAACATCATCTGGCGCAGCTCGCGCCTGACCAACGTCTACACGGCCGACGCGTACAACGGCCGCTACGACTACGCCTCGCTGGGCGTGCAGTAACAACTCTCGAATCGATCGAGTGCCACACCCGCTAGGCACGAAGGGCAGGTGATGGCCGCGTGCGGCGGCCCGGGGAACCCCCCGGGCCGCCGCCGGGCCGAGCACAGTGCTTGCATACATCATCCGGCGACTGTTCGCTGTCGTCGTCATGTTGCTGGTCATCACATTGGTGACCTTCGGGATCTTCTTCCTGATCCCCAAATGGGTCGGTGTCGACCCCGCCACCTACTTCATCGGGAAGCAGGCGGACCCGGCCTCGCTTGAGGGCATTCGGAAGAAGATGGGCCTCGACGACCCCATCCTCGTGCAGTTCGGCAAGTTCCTGTGGGGGCTGGTCGCCGGGCGTGACTACGCCAACGGCACGGACGTCACCCACTGCTCCGCCCCCTGCTTCGGCTACTCCTTCCGCAACGAGCAGGCGATCTGGCCGGTCCTGACCGACCGTCTCCCCGTGACGATGCAGCTGGCCGCCGGCGCCTGCGTCATCTGGGTCATCGTCGGTGTCGGCACCGGTGTCGTCTCCGCTCTCAAGCGCGGCTCGGCGCTCGACCGCTCCCTGATGACGGTCGCGCTCGCCGGCGTCTCGCTCCCCATCTACTTCACCGGCATGATCGCCCTGGCGGTGGTCGTCTACGGCCTGGGATGGATCGACGGCCAATATGTGCCGTTCGGCGAATCGGCCTCCGGCTGGTTCGGCGGCATGCTGCTGCCATGGGTCACACTCGCCTTCCTCTACGCGGCCATGTACGCCCGGATGACCCGGGCCACCATGCTCGAGATCATGGGCGAGGACTACATCCGCACCGCGCGGGCCAAGGGCCTGCGTGAGCCGGTCGTCATCGGCAAGCACGCCATGCGCTCGACCATGACGCCGGTGCTGACCATCCTCGGCATGGACCTCGGCGCCCTCGTCGGCGGCGCGATCCTCACCGAGACGACGTTCAGCCTGCCCGGCATCGGCCAGGCGGCGGTGAAGGCGATCTCGGACAAGGACTTCCCGCTGATCCTCGGCGTCACGCTGATCGCGGCCGTCGCCGTGGTGGTGGCGAACCTTCTCGTAGACCTGCTGTACGCCGTCGTCGACCCGCGCGTGAGGCTGTCATGACCGACCTCCCCATCCAGAAGTCCGGCACCGGGGCGGATTCGGCCCCGAACGAGCCGGTGGCCGGGAAGGCGCAGCCCACGGCGTTCCTGGAGGTCCGCGACCTCAAGGTGCACTTCCCGACCGACGACGGCCTGGTGAAGTCCGTCGACGGCCTCTCCTTCCAGCTGGAGAAGGGCAAGACCCTCGGCATCGTCGGCGAGTCCGGCTCCGGCAAGTCCGTCACGTCGCTGGCGATCATGGGTCTGCACCGGGCCGGCCAGTACGGCCGCAGCAAGGCCCGGATGTCCGGCGAGATCTGGCTCGAGGGCAGGGAACTGATCTCGGCCGACCCGGACGAGGTCCGGAGGCTGCGCGGCAAGGACGTCGCGATGATCTTCCAGGACCCGCTGTCGGCGATGCACCCCTACTTCACCGTCGGCGCGCAGATCGTCGAGGCGTACCGGGTGCACCACGACGTGTCCAAGGCCGTGGCCCGCAAGCGCGCGATCGAGATGCTCGACCGCGTCGGCATCCCGCAGCCCGACAAGCGCGTCGACGACTACCCGCACCAGTTCTCCGGCGGCATGCGGCAGCGCGCCATGATCGCCATGGCGCTGTCCAACAACCCCGATCTGCTCATCGCGGACGAGCCGACCACCGCGCTCGACGTGACCGTGCAGGCGCAGATCCTGGACCTGATCCGGGACCTGCAGAAGGAGTTCGGCTCCGCGGTCATCATCATCACCCACGACCTCGGCGTCGTCGCCGAGCTCGCGGACGACATCCTGGTGATGTACGGCGGTCGCTGCGTGGAGCGCGGCCCGGCCGAGAAGGTCTTCTACGAGCCGCAGCACCCCTACACCTGGGGCCTGCTGGGCTCGATGCCCCGCCTGGACCGTGAGCGCACCGAACGGCTCAACCCGGTCAAGGGCTCCCCGCCGAGCCTGATCAACGTGCCGTCCGGCTGCGCCTTCCACCCGCGCTGCCCGTACGCGGAGCTCACCGGCGGCGCGAGCACCACCGTCGTTCCGGAACTGCGCGAGGTCGGCAGCCGGCACCACGCCGCCTGCCATCTGGGCGCGGCGGACCGGGAGCGCATCTGGACCGAAGAGATTGCGCCGAAGCTGTGAAAGGCCAGGAGATGACGATCCCCCAGCAGTCGACCGCCGACGGGTCGGATGCGCTGCTCAAGGTGAGCGGCCTGGTCAAGCACTTCCCGATCACCAAGGGCCTGCTGCGCCGTCAGGTCGGCGCGGTCAAGGCCGTCGACGGCATCGACTTCCACGTCAACCCGGGGGAGACCCTCGGCGTGGTCGGCGAGTCCGGGTGCGGCAAGTCCACCATGGGCCGGCTGATCACCCGGCTGCTCGAACCGACCGGCGGGAAGATCGAGTTCGAGGGCCGGGACATCACGCACCTGGGCACCGCGGGCATGCGCCCGCTCCGCCGCGACGTGCAGATGATCTTCCAGGACCCGTACTCCTCCCTCAACCCGCGGCACACCGTCGGCACCATTGTCGGCGCGCCGTTCCGGCTGCAGAAGGTGCAGACGGAGAACGGGGTGAAGCGGGAGGTCCAGAACCTCCTGGAGCTGGTCGGCCTCAACCCCGAGCACTACAACCGCTACCCGCACGAGTTCTCCGGCGGCCAGCGGCAGCGCATCGGCATCGCCCGCGCGCTGGCGCTCAAGCCCAAGCTCGTGGTCGCGGACGAGCCGGTGTCGGCGCTCGACGTCTCCATCCAGGCCCAGGTGGTCAACCTCCTGGACGACCTGCAGAGCGAGCTCGGCCTGACCTACGTGATCATCGCGCACGACCTGTCGGTCATCCGGCACGTGTCGGACCGCATCGCGGTCATGTACCTCGGCAAGATCGTCGAGGTCGCCGACCGCGAGGACCTGTACACCAAGCCGATGCACCCGTACACCAACGCGCTGCTCTCCGCGGTGCCGGTGCCGGACCCCAAGCGGCGCGCCAAGCGCGAGCGGATCCTGCTGACCGGCGACGTCCCGTCGCCGATCTCCCCGCCGTCCGGCTGCCGCTTCCACACCCGCTGCTGGAAGGCGACCGAGGTCTGCAAGACCACGGAGCCCCCGCTGGTCACCCTGGCCACCGGACACGAGGTCGCCTGCCACCACCCGGAGAACACCGGTGACTCGGGTGACTCGGGTGACTCCGGTGACTCGGGCGACTCCGGCGGCGGTACGGCCGGGAAGACGGCCGAAAAGGCATAACCCCGGCCCCCGGCACAATGGGACCGGTGCAAACCGAACTGTTCAGCCACTCCGTCCAGCACGTGCTCGACCTCGTCGGAATCTTCGTCTTCGCGATCTCCGGCGCGCTGCTCGCCGTACGCAAGAACTACGACGTCTTCGGCATGGCGGTGCTCGCCGAGGTCACCGCGCTGGGCGGAGGGCTGATCAGGGATCTGATCATCGGAGCGGTCCCACCGGCCGCCTTCACCGACCTCGGGTACTTCCTCACCCCGCTGATCGCCACCACGGTGGTGTTCTTCCTGCACCCCCAGGTCGAGCGGATCAACACCACCATCAACGTCTTCGACGCCGCCGGCCTCGGGCTCTTCTGCGTCGCCGGCACCACCAAGGCCTACGACTACGGCCTCAACCTCACCGCCTCGGCCACTCTCGGCCTCGCCACCGCCGTCGGCGGGGGCGTGCTGCGCGACCTGCTCGGCAACGAGGTCCCCTCCCTGCTGCGCTGGGACCGCGACCTGTACGCGGTACCGGCCATCGTGGGGGCCACCGTCGTGGTGGCGCTCATCAAGTTCCAGGCCCTGACCCCCGCCACCGGGGTGCTCGCCGTCGTCAGCGCCTTCGCCCTCAGACTGCTGGCCATGCGCTACCACTGGCGCGCGCCCCGCGCCTGGCACCGGCGCACCACCGCGGCGGAGGAACTCCACCGGTAGCGGGGCACCGCCCCGGGAGGGCGGGCCTCGGTCCTGGAGAGCGCCGCGGCGGCCGTAGAATCACGCTCATCATGGCCTACCTCGACCACGCCGCCACGACCCCGATGCTGCCGGAGGCGGTCGAGGCGATGACCGCGCACCTCGCCGTCACGGGCAACGCATCCTCCCTCCACGCGGCCGGCCGCCGGGCCAGGCGCACGGTGGAGGAGTCCCGCGAGTCCCTCGCCGCCGCGCTCGGCGCCCGCCCCAGCGAGATCGTCTTCACCGCGGGCGGCACCGAGGCCGACAACCTCGCGGTCAAGGGTCTGTACTGGGCCCGCCGCGACGCCGACCCCCGACGCACCCGGGTCCTCGCCAGCCCCGTCGAGCACCACGCCGTCCTCGACGCCGTCGACTGGCTCGCCACGCACGAGGGCGCCCGGGTCGAATGGCTCCCGGTCGACGCCTACGGGCGCGTCCACCCCGAGGCCCTGCGCGAGGCCATCGCCCGCGACCCCGGCGATGTGGCCCTCGCCACGGTGATGTGGGCCAACAACGAGGTCGGCACGATTTTCCCGGTCGCGGAACTCAGCGAGGTGGCACGGGAGTTCGAGGTCCCGCTGCACTCCGACGCCGTCCAGGCCCTCGGCCAGGTCGAGGTCGACTTCGCGGCGTCCGGGCTCGACGCGATGACCGTCACCGGGCACAAGGTCGGCGGCCCGTACGGGGTCGGCGCGCTGGTGCTCCGGCGCGAGATCGGACCGGTCCCCATCCTCCACGGCGGGGGCCAGGAGCGCGGCGTACGCTCCGGCACGCTGGACGTGCCCGCGGTCGCCGCGTTCGCCGTCGCCGCGGCGCTGGCCGCGGAACGGCACGAGGACTTCGCGCGGGAGATCGGCGCCCTCCGCGACGACCTGGTCGTCCGGGTCCGCGAGGCCGTCCCCGAGGCCATCCTCAACGGCGACCCCACCTCCGGAGGCCGCCTCCCGGCCGGCGCCCACTTCTCCTTCCCCGGGTGCGAGGGCGACTCCTTGCTGATGCTGCTCGACGCCCAGGGCATCGAGTGCTCCACCGGGTCCGCGTGCACCGCGGGCGTCCCCCAGCCCAGCCACGTCCTCCTGGCCATGGGCGCCGACCCCGACCTCGCGCGGGGCTCCCTGCGGTTCTCCCTCGGGCACACCTCGACGACCCAGGACGTCGTGGCCCTCGGCGAGGCCATCGGCCCCGCGGTGGCCCGCGCCCGCAGCGCGGGCCTGATGTGACGCCCTCGCCCGCGGCGCCCTCGCGCCGCGGGCGCGACGCACCCGTACCCGCAGCGGTGACGTGCGCGCCGCAGAGCGGCGCCGCGGGCGCGACGCACCCGCACCCGCCCACGCACCGGCACCCGCACCCGCCCGCAAGGGCCCCGCGGTGACCGGCCCCGCAAGACCCCGTCGGGGCGCCGTACTCTAGGAGGCGCTATGACTGACTTCCCCGGTGCACCCACAGGCCCTGGCGACGGCCGTCGCCTCCGCGTGCTCGCCGCGATGAGCGGTGGCGTCGACTCGGCCGTGGCGGCCGCCCGCGCCGCCGAAGCGGGGCACGACGTCACGGGCGTGCACCTCGCCCTGTCCGCGAACCCGCAGTCCTTCCGCACCGGAGCCCGCGGCTGCTGCACGATCGAGGACAGCCACGACGCCCGCCGCGCCGCGGACGTGATCGGCATCCCCTTCTACGTCTGGGACCTGGCCGACCGCTTCCGCGCCGACGTCGTCGACGACTTCGTCGCCGAGTACGCCGCCGGCCGCACCCCCAACCCCTGCCTGCGCTGCAACGAGAAGATCAAGTTCGCCGCGCTGCTCGACAAGGCGATCGCCCTCGGCTTCGACGCCGTGTGCACCGGCCACTACGCCACCGTCGTCGTCAACCCCGACGGCTCCCGCGAGCTGCACCGCGCCTCCGACGCCGCCAAGGACCAGTCCTACGTGCTCGGCGTCCTCGACGAGCGGCAGCTGGCGCACGCGATGTTCCCGCTCGGCGACACCCTCACCACCAAGGGCGAGATCCGGGCGGAGGCGGCACGCCGCGGTCTGTCCGTCGCCAAGAAGCCCGACAGCCACGACATCTGCTTCATCGCGGACGGCGACACCCAGGGCTTCCTCGCGCGGCGCCTGGGAACCGCCGAGGGCGACATCCTCGACGAGGACGGCAAGCGCCTGGGCACCCACTCCGGCGCCTACGGCTACACCGTGGGCCAGCGCAAGGGCCTGCGCCTGGGCGTGCCCGCCGCCGACGGCAAGCCGCGCTACGTGCTCGACATCTCGCCGGTGAACAACACGGTCACCGTCGGCCCGGCCGAGGCGCTGGACGTCACGGCCCTGACCGCCATCCGCCCGCGCTGGTGCGGCACCGCGCCCGACGGCGCCGGGCCGCGTACGTACACCGCCCAGCTGCGCGCCCACGGCGACGACGTGCCTGTCACGGCCGAGCTGGCCGACGGGGAACTGCGCGTCCGTTTCACCGGCGGAGCCGTCCGCGGGGTCGCGCCGGGCCAGGCGGTCGTGCTCTACGACGGCACCCGTGTCGTCGGCTCGGCGACGATCGCCGCGACGGAGCGCAGCCCGCGCGCCGCCGCGAGCGCCTGACCTTCCGTACGCGGGCCACGGAACGGGCCGGGCGCCCCCCCACCCGGCTCCCGGCGGCATGCGCGAGACTGGCCCGCATGAACATCTGCGTCTTCCTCTCCGCCGCCGACCTCGAGCCCCGCTACACCGAACCGGCCCGCGAGTTCGCCGAGTTGATCGGCAAGGGCGGCCACACCCTGGTGTGGGGCGGCTCGGACGTGGGCCTGATGAAGGTGATGGCGGACGGGGTGCAGGAGCACGGCGGGCGCCTGGTCGGGGTCTCGGTGGAGTTCCTGGCGGCCAAGGCCCGCAAGGGCGCCGACGAGATGGTGATCGCGGCCGACCTCGCCGAGCGCAAGGCGGAGCTGCTGGCCCGCGCGGACGCCGTGGTGGTCATGGTGGGCGGCACCGGCACTCTGGACGAGGCGACGGAGATCCTGGAGCTGAAGAAGCACGGGCTGCACACCAAGCCGGTCGTCCTGCTCAACACGGCGGGCTTCTACAACGGGCTCAAGGAGCAGTTCCAGCGCATGGACGCGGAGGGCTTCCTGCCGCTGCCCCTCACCGACCTGGTGTTCTTCGCCGAGGACGGGGTCTCGGCGCTCGCCTACCTGGAGGAGAGCGCCGGCATCGTGTGAGCCGGCGGGGATGACAGCATGGGGCCCATGTCGATTCACCTGATCACCGGCGCGGGCTCCGGCATCGGCGCCGTCGTGGCGCAGCGCCTCCTCGAACGCGGCGACGAACTGTGGCTGCTGGCCCGCGACGCCGGACGCGCCAAGGAACTGGCCGGCCGCTTCCCGGGCGCGCGCACCCTCGTCGGCGACCTCGCGGAGCCGGAGCGGCTCTCCTGGGCGCTGGGCCACCAGTCGCCGCCGGACCGGCTGGACTCCCTGCTGCACATCGCGGGCGTCGTGGACCTGGGGCAGGTGGGCGAGCTCACCCCGAAGACCTGGAACCGGACGCTCGCCGCCAACCTCGTCGCCCCCGCCGAACTGACCCGCCTCGTCCTTCCCCAACTGCGGCTCTCCCGCGGTCACGTGGTCTTCGTCAACTCCGGCGCCGGGCTGAACGCGCACGCCGAGTGGGGCGCCTACGCGGCCAGCAAGCACGGCCTCAAGGCGCTCGCCGACTCCCTGCGCCAGGAGGAGCACGCCAACGGGGTGCGGGTCACCTCCGTCTACCCGGGCCGTACCGCCACGCCCATGCAGGCCAAGGTGCACCAGCAGGAGGGCAAGGCGTACGACCCCTCGCGCTGGATCGCCCCCGAGTCGGTCGCGACGGCGATCCTGACGGCGCTCGACCTGCCGCGGGACGCCGAGATCAACGACCTGACGATCCGGCCGGGAGCCTGACCGGCCCGCCGTCGTAGGCTGCACCGGTGAGCACGGAAGGTACCGAAGCGAAGTTCCGGCTGCCCGAAGGGGCGGCCACCGGTGTGGGGTCGATGCCGGGAGGTGACGCGCGCGAGGCGGCGCGGACGGCGACCGGGGCGCTCGAGGCGCTGCCGTTCCTGCCGGAACTGCCCGCGCGCGGCCCGGGCGCCGACATGATCGGCCGCACCCTCGGGATGCTGGTCGAGCTGTACGCGCGGGTGGAGCCCAGCGGATGGCGGTTCGGCGACCGCCCGGGCCGGGACACCCGCCGGGCCGGTGCGTGGCTGGGGGAGGACTTGGACGCCCTGGAGGAGTTCACCCAGGGCTACGAGGGCCCCCTCAAGCTCCAGGCCGTCGGGCCGTGGACGCTCGCGGCCTCCGTCGAGCTGAAGAACGGCGAGGCGGCGCTCTCCGATCCCGGCGCCTGCCGCGACCTGGCCGCCTCGCTCGGCGAGGGACTGCGGCTGCACCTGGAGGACGTGCGTCGGCGCGTGCCCGGCGCACAGCCCGTGCTGCAGCTGGACGAGCCCTCGCTGACCGCCGTGCTCCAGGGCCGGGTCAGGTCCGCCAGCGGCTACCGCACGCACCGCGCGGTGGACCGGGGCGTCGTCGAGGGCTCGCTGCGGGACGTCATGGCGGCCGTCGGCGGCGGGGACGGCGTGCCCGTGATCGCGCACTCCTGCGCCCCGGAGGTGCCCTTCGCGCTGCTGCGCAGGGCCGGGGTGGCGGGAGTGTCGTTCGATTTCTCGCTACTCACGGAGAGTGACTGGGACGCCTTCGGTGAGGCGGCCGAGGCGGGAACCGCGCTCTTCACCGGTGTCGTCCCGGGTACCGACGCCCCATTGTCGGACCCTGCGGGTAGCGTCAGTGGTGTTCGGGCGCTGTGGCGCAGGCTGGGGCTGTCCCCGGGGGATCTGGGCACCTCCGTGGCGGTGACCCCGTCCTGCGGACTGGCGGGGGCCTCGCCGGCCTATGCCCGTGCCGCGCTCGTGCACTGCGCGAAGGCGGCACGCTCGCTCGTCGACAACCCTGAGTGAGGATGGGATGAGGAAGGACGTGGACGTGGAGGACTCCGTGATCCCCGAGGGCGCCAGGAACGAGGACGTGCCGGCGCAGGCGCGCGAGCTGCACGCCTCCCTGGCCGAGCAGGTCGAGGAGCACCGCTTCCGCTACTACGTCAAGGACCAGCCGGTCATCAGCGACGCCGACTTCGACAAGCTGCTGCGGCGGCTGGAGGAGCTGGAGAACGAGCACCCGTCGCTGCGCACGCCGGACTCGCCGACCCAGAAGGTGTCCGGCGCCTACGCGACGGAGTTCACCTCCGTCGAGCACCGCGAGCGCATGCTCTCCCTCGACAACGCCTTCACCGAGGAGGAGCTGAACGCCTGGGCCGACCGCCTCGCCGCGGAGCTGGGCCCCCCGGCGGGAGAGGGCGGCACCTACCACTTCCTGTGCGAGCTGAAGGTCGACGGCCTCGCCGTCAACCTCACGTACGAGAACGGCCGCCTGGTACGCGGCGCCACGCGCGGCGACGGCCGCACCGGCGAGGACATCACGCCCAACGTCCGCACGATCGCCGAGATCCCGGACCGGCTGGCGGGGGAGCGCGTCCCCGCGCTGGTCGAGATCCGCGGCGAGGTCTTCTTCCCCATGGAGAAGTTCGAGGAGCTCAACGCGCGCCTGGTCGAGGCGGGCGACAAGCCCTTCGCCAACCCGCGCAACGCCGCCGCCGGCAGCCTGCGGCAGAAGGACCCCCGGGTCACCGCGAGCCGCCCGCTGCACATGGTGGTGCACGGCATCGGCGCCCGCGAGGGCTTCACCATCGACTGCCAGTCGCACGCCTACGAGCTGCTGCACGAGTGGGGCCTGCCCACCACCAGGTACGCCCGCGTGGTCGGCACGCTCGCCGAGGTCAAGGAGGCCATCGCCTACTACGGCGAGCACCGCCACGACGTCGAGCACGAGATCGACGGCATCGTCGTCAAGGTCGACGAGATCCCGCTGCAGGGCCGGCTCGGCTCCACCGCCCGCGCGCCGCGCTGGGCCATCGCGTGGAAGTACGCGCCGGAGGAGGTCAACACCAAGCTGGTCGACATCCGGGTCGGCGTGGGCCGCACGGGCCGTGTGACGCCGTACGCGGTGGTCGAGCCGGTCACGGTGGCCGGCTCGGAGGTCGAGTTCGCCACCCTGCACAACCAGGACGTGGTCAAGGCCAAGGGCGTGCTCATCGGCGACACCGTCGTGCTGCGCAAGGCCGGTGACGTCATCCCGGAGATCCTCGGCCCGGTCGTCGACCTGCGGGACGGCGGCGAGCGCGCGTTCGTGATGCCCGCCCAGTGCCCCGAGTGCGGCACCCCGCTGCGGCCGATGAAGGAGGGGGACATCGACCTGCGCTGCCCCAACGCGCGGGGCTGCCCGGCGCAGATCCGGGAGCGGGTCTTCTATCTGACCGGCCGCAAGTGCCTGGACATCGAGAACTTCGGCTATGTCGCCGCGGCCGCGCTCACCCGGCCGCTGGAGCCCGCCGAGCCGCCGCTGCGCGACGAGGGCGACCTGTTCGACCTCACCTCCGAGGAACTGCTGCCGATCCGCGCCCATGTCCTCGACCAGAACACCGGCCTGCCCAAGCGCGACCCGGAGACGGGTCAGGAGAAGGTCGTCTCGGTCTTCGCCAACCAGCAGGGCGAGCTGAAGAAGAACGCGGCGGCCATGCTGGAGAACATCCAGAAGGCCAAGGAGCAGCCGCTCGCCCGGATCATCGCGGGCCTGTCGATCCGTCACGTGGGCCCGGTCGCCGCCGAGGCCCTGGCCCGTGAGTTCCGCGACCTGGACGCCGTCTTCGCCGCCGACGAGCAGCGCCTGGCGGGCGTCGACGGCGTCGGCGGGATCATCGCCGCCTCCCTCAAGCAGTGGTACGAGGAGGAGTGGCACCGCGAGATCCTCCGCAAGTGGAAGGCGGCCGGGGTCCGCTTCACCGAGGAGGGCTCCGACGAGGGGCCGCGTCCGCTGGAGGGCCTCACCGTCGTCGTCACCGGCACCCTCGCCACCCACACCCGGGACGGCGCGAAGGAGGCGCTCGTGAGCCGCGGCGCCAAGGTCACCGGATCGGTCTCCAAGAAGACCGACTTCGTGGTCGTCGGCGACAGCCCGGGCTCCAAGTACGACAAGGCGGTGCAGCTGAAGGTGCCGATCCTGGACGAGGACGGGTTCGCCGTGCTGCTCGGGCAGGGCGCGGACGCGGCCCGGGAGGCGGCCGTGAACCCGGAGGGCTGACACCTCATCATCACCCTTTCGGCCCATAGGGGAACGATCCGGGAGGGTGGGATCCATTCCGGGCAACAGCAGCCGATCGGTGCCCGTGACAGCCTTTATCGGCCTACTGTTGAGAGGCGCGCCTTCCGGGCATGGGCCCTCCAGCAGCCCGGTGGTCAATCCCGCGGGCACGGGCGTGTGGTGGAACGGCACACGCGGCTGCGAGAGGGTACGGGCATGGAACCGACGGACAGCGCCGGACCGGCGCAGCGGCTGCTCGGGCCGGCCGCGCCGGTGCTGCCCGCGGCGGCACTCAGGTACTCGGTCGTGGGCGCCGCCGCGGCGGCCCTGGCGGTGGGCGTCGTCCGGATACTCGTGGACGGCAACGCCTTCTTCCCCGGCGGCGACGCCGGCTGGGCGTTCGCCGTGCTCACCGGCATCATCGTCGGGCATCTGGTCGCCATGGGCCGGGACCGCTGGTGGGGCGGCACGGGCTCCGGCGCCGCGCTGACCCTCGCCGTGCTGCTGCTCTACGGCTGGGTGCCCGCGGTACTGGTCAGCCTGGCCGTCGTCGTCCTGGTCGGCGCGGCCCGCCGGCACCGCTGGCGCGAGGCGCTGCTGCACGGCGCCGTGGACATCCTCGGCATCGGCGCGGCCTCGCTCGCGCTCTCGGTCTTCGGCACCCACCCGTCCGTCGAGCAGCCCTGGCAACCCGCCACGTGGGGGGTGGCCGCCGTCCCCGCGGTGCTCGCCGCCGCACTCGGCTACCTGGCCGCGACCCGCACCCTCCTGTGGTACGCGATCGTGCCGCGTGCCGGAGCACTGCCCACCGTGGCCCGCACCGCGCTGATACGCCAGGGCTTCGTCGGCGTCGCACTGCTCGGCATCTCCCCGCTGATCATCATCGTCGCGGCCGATCTGCCCCTGCTGCTGCCGCTGTTCGCCGTCCCCCTGATCGCACTCGACTCCACGCTCTGGATCGCGCACGCCCGCGCCGAGGAGCAACTGCGCGACCCGCTCACCGGACTGCCCAACCGTCAGTGGCTGCTGGAGCGCACCTGGACCGCGCTGGACGACGCCGCCCGCAGCGGCGAGCGCGCCGCGCTGGTCCTGATCGACCTCGACAAGTTCCGCTCCGTCAACGACACCCTCGGCCACATGGCCGGCGACCGGCTGCTGCTGCAGATCGCCGACCGCCTGCGGCTCGCCCTGCCGCGCGGCGCCGAGGTCGCCCGGCTCGGCGGCGACGAGTTCGCCGTCCTGCTCCCCACCTGCGACGCGCCGACCCGCGCCCAGCGCATCGCCAGGGCCCTGGTCGCCGCCCTGAGTTCGCCGTTAAGTCTCGACGGCCTGACCCTGGTCCTCGAGGCCAGCGCCGGGGTCGCCGTCTACCCCGATCACGCCGACGACGCCGAGGGCCTGCTGCGCCGCGCCGACGTCGCGATGTACCAGGCGAAACGTGACCGCAGCGGCGTCGAGGTCTACGAGTCCTCCCGCGACGGCAACACCCCCGACCGCCTGGGCCTCCTCGGCGACCTGCGCCGCGCGCTGGACCGCGGCGAGGTCGAGCTGCACTACCAGCCGAAGGTCCGCTTCGACGGGCAGGTCGCCGGGCTGGAGGCGCTGGTCCGCTGGGTGCACCCCGAGCGCGGCCGGGTCAGCCCCGAGGAGTTCATCGCGATCGCCGAGACCTCCGGGCTCATGCCGCAGCTCACCGAGTACGTCCTGGAGACCGCACTCGGGCAGGTCGCCCGGTGGCGGGCGATGGGGCTCGACGTCCCCGTCGCCGTCAACGTCTCGCCCCGCGACGTCCACTCGCCCGGCTTCGCCGGGGCCGTCGCCGCACGCCTGGCCCGGCACGGGGTCCCGCCGGGGGCACTGCAGCTGGAGATCACCGAGCACGTGCTGCTGGAGGACCCGCAGCGCGCCGCCGACACCATGGCCGGGCTGACCGGGCACGGGGTGAAGATGTCGCTGGACGACTTCGGCACCGGCTACTCCTCCCTGGTGCATCTGCGGCGGCTGCCGGTCAGCGAGCTGAAGATCGACCGCTCGTTCGTGGCACGGCTGTCCGTCGACGCCGAGGACGCGGAGATCGTGCGCTGCACGGTCGACCTCGCCCACTCCCTCGGCCTCCTCGTCGTGGCGGAGGGCGTCGAGGACGACGAGACGTGGGAGCGCCTGCGGGACCTGGGCTGCGACGCCATCCAGGGCTGGCTCGTCGCCGCCGCGATGCCCCCGGAGGAGACCACGGCCTGGCTGCGGCTGCGCGGCCGTTCCGGTTGGCGCCGGCCGGCGGAGCTGGAGGCCGCGAAGGAGCGGGCCGCCGTCCCCGACGCGCAGTAACGTTTGTGGGCCTGCGACCTGCGGGCCCGCACCCGCCGCGCGGTGTCGCGGGCGCCCCGTGGAGCCCACCCGCCCGGCGGCACCGTGGGCCCGGCCGGCCCCGTCCCGGCGCACCCCGGCCGGGCGAAGTGCAAACCGTTTCGCCCCCGGGGCGCCCGCGCCCATAGGATTGGGCGCGAAAAGACCAAACTCACCCCCAGAGGATCGCTGCATGCCAGGCATCACGCGCGAGGAGGTCGCCCACCTCGGCCGGCTGTCGCGTCTGGAGCTGAAGGACGAAGAGCTCGACCACTTCGCCGGACAGCTCGACGCCATCATCGGCGCGGTCGCCCGCGTCTCCGAGGTGGCCGGCGAGGACGTACCGCCGACCTCCCACCCGCTGCCGCTGACGAACGTCATGCGCCCTGACGAGGTCAGGCCCAGCCTGACCCCGGCGGAGGCGCTGTCCGGCGCACCCGCCCAGGAGCAGCAGCGCTTCAAGGTGCCGCAGATCCTGGGGGAGGACTGATCACGATGACCGATCTGACCAGGCTCACCGCCGCGCAGACCGCGGCCGCCGTCGCCTCCGGCGAGACGTCCGCCGTCGAGGTCGCCCAGGCCCACCTCGACCGCATCGGCGCGGTCGACGAGAAGGTCCACGCCTTCCTGCACGTCGACACCGAGGGCGCCCTGAAGGCCGCCAAGGCCGTCGACGACAAGCGTGCCGCGGGCGAGAAGCTCGGCCCGCTCGCGGGCGTCCCGCTGGCGCTGAAGGACATCTTCACCACCAAGGGCATCCCGACGACCGTCGGCTCCAAGATCCTCGAGGGCTGGATCCCGCCGTACGACGCGACGCTGACCGCCCGCCTCAAGCAGGCCGGCATCGTCATCCTCGGCAAGACCAACATGGACGAGTTCGCCATGGGGTCCTCCACCGAGAACAGCGCCTACGGCCCCACCGGCAACCCGTGGGACCTCACCCGCATCCCCGGCGGCTCCGGCGGCGGCTCCTCCGCCGCCCTGGCCTCCTTCCAGGCCCCGCTGGCCATCGGCACCGACACCGGCGGCTCCATCCGCCAGCCGGCCGCCGTCACCGGCACGGTCGGCGTCAAGCCCACCTACGGCGGCGTCTCCCGCTACGGCATGGTCGCCTTCAGCTCCTCGCTGGACCAGGGCGGCCCCTGCGCCCGCACCGTGCTGGACGCGGCGCTGCTGCACGAGGTCATCGCGGGCTACGACCCGATGGACTCCACCTCCATCGACGCCCCCGTCCCGCCGGTCGTCGAGGCCGCGCGCAACGCCGACGTCAAGGGCCTGCGGGTCGGCGTCATCAAGGAGTTCGCGGGCGAGGGCTACCAGCCCGGCGTCATGGAGCGGTTCAACGAGTCCGTCGAGCTGCTGCGCGAGCTCGGCGCCGAGGTCGTCGAGCTGTCCTGCCCGTCCTTCGAGTACGCCCTCGCCGCGTACTACCTGATCGCGCCGTCCGAGTGCTCGTCCAACCTGGCCCGGTTCGACGGCCTGCGCTACGGCCTGCGGGTCGGCGACGACGGCACCCGCAGCGCCGAGGACGTCACCGCCCTCACCCGCGAGGCCGGCTTCGGCCCCGAGGTCAAGCGCCGCATCATGCTCGGCACGTACGCGCTCAGCTCCGGCTACTACGACGCGTACTACGGCAGCGCCCAGAAGGTCCGCACCCTGATCTCCAGGGACTTCGAGCGCTCCTTCCAGCAGGTCGACGTGGTGATCTCGCCGACCACCCCCACCACCGCGTTCCCGATCGGCGAGCGCGTGGACGACCCGATGGCGATGTACCTCGCCGACCTGTGCACCATCCCGGCCAACCTGGCGGGCAACGCCGCCATGTCGGTGCCCTGCGGCCTCGCTTCCGAGGACGGGCTCCCGGTCGGTCTGCAGATCATCGCCCCGGCCATGGCCGACGACCGCCTCTACCGTGTCGGTGCGGCCGTCGAGGCGGCGTTCACCGCACGCTGGGGGCACCCGCTGCTGGAGGAGGCACCGATCCTGTGAGCAAGCTCGAGAAGGCCAAGGGCTTCAAGAAGAGCAAGTCCGGAACCTACCTGTCGATCGGCACGACGCTCTTCGGCGCGGTCGGTGTGGCACGGCAGATGAAGCGGGGCCGCGCGGAGAGCGACACGCTGCTGCTGATCGACGCGGTGGTCAGCGCCGCGGCGATCGCCACCGGCGTCGCCCTGCTGCTCCGCCAGCTGCGCCGGCTCGGCGACGACGACGTGTTGTCGTCCTGACGGGGAACTGAGAGGTATCAAGACTGTGACCGTCACGGACCTGGTGTCGTACGAGGACGCGCTCGCGTCCTATGACCCGGTGATGGGCCTCGAGGTCCACGTCGAGCTCGGCACCAAGACAAAGATGTTCTGCGGCTGCTCGACGACACTCGGCGCCGAGCCCAACAGCCAGGTGTGCCCGGTGTGCCTGGGCATGCCCGGCGCGCTGCCGGCCGTCAACGCGGCCGGCGTCGAGTCGGCCATCAAGATCGGCCTCGCGCTCAACTGCGAGATCGCTCAGTGGTGCCGCTTCGCCCGGAAGAACTACTTCTATCCGGACATGCCGAAGAACTTCCAGACCTCCCAGTACGACGAGCCGATCGCCTTCAACGGCTATCTGGACGTCCAGCTGGAGGACGGCGAGGTCTTCCGTGTGGAGATCGAGCGCGCCCACATGGAGGAGGACACCGGCAAGTCCACGCACGTGGGCGGCGCCACCGGCCGAATCCACGGCGCCTCGCACTCGCTGCTGGACTACAACCGGGCCGGCATCCCGCTGATCGAGATCGTCACCAAGCCGATCGAGGGCGCCGGTGAGCGCGCGCCCGAGGTCGCCAAGGCGTACGTGACCGAGCTGCGCGAGCTGATCAAGGCGCTGGGCGTCTCCGAGGCCCGTATGGAGATGGGCCAGATGCGCTGCGACGTCAACCTGTCGCTGCGCCCCGTCGGCCGGGAGAAGTTCGGCACCCGCAGCGAGACCAAGAACGTGAACTCGCTGCGCAGCGTCGAGCGGGCCGTCCGCTTCGAGATCCAGCGGCACGCGGCCGTGCTCTCCTCGGGCGGCACGATCGTCCAGGAGACCCGGCACTTCCACGAGGACACCGGCTCCACCACCTCCGGCCGCATCAAGGAGGAGGCGGAGGACTACCGGTACTTCCCGGAGCCCGACCTCGTCCCCGTCGCCCCGGCCCGCGAGTGGGTCGAGGAGCTGCGGGCCGGTCTGCCCGAGCTCCCGCGGGTACGCCGCGGGCGTCTGCAGAAGGACTGGGGCATCTCCGACCACGAGATGCAGTCGGTGCTCAACGCCGGCGCGATCGACCTGATCGTCGCCACCATGGAGGCGGGCGCCGACGCGGCCGCCGCACGCAAGTGGTGGATGGGCGAGCTGGCCCGCCGTTCCAACGAGGACGGCGTGGAACTGGGCGCCCTGCCCATCACCCCGGCCCAGGTGGCCCGGGTGGCGGCGCTGGTGGCCGAGGGCTCGCTCAACGACAAGCTGGCCCGCCAGGTCATCGAGGGCGTGCTGGCCGGCGAGGGTGAGCCGGACGAGGTCGTGGACAAGCGCGGCCTGAAGGTCGTCTCGGACGAGGGCGCGCTCGGCGCGGCCGTCGACGAGGCCATCGCGGCCAACGCCGCCGTCGCCGACAAGATCCGCGGCGGCAACCTCGCGGCGGCGGGCGCACTCATCGGCGCGGTCATGAAGATCACCCGCGGCCAGGCCGACGCCAAGCGTGTGCGCGAGCTCGTGCTGGAGAAGCTGGGCGTCCAGGGCTGATCCGAAGCGGCCGTCACAGCAGGTCGGCACTGAAGGGGCGGGCTCCCGGCCGGGGGCCCGCCCCTTCCGCGTCGTCGCGGGTCCGCCGCTTGTAAGGGCGAGATAAATTCCCCTCACGGAGTGTGATTCGGCGCACGAACGCGGCCAACGATCTTTTCTTCCTGGTTCAGTCGAGGACGTACGAGTTGTGTTCTTTGCGGGCTCTTCGCCGGCCTGAAAGATCCGCGCAACCCCAGGGAGAGCCATGGCCGCCCTTGCCCGCTGGTGCCTCGACCGCCGTCTCGCCGTCGTCCTGCTGTGGCTCGTCGCCCTGCTCGGTCTGTCCACGGCCGCCCTGGTCGCCGGGTCCGCCTACTCGAACGACTACGACATCAAGGGCACCGACTCCAGCAAGGCCACCGCCCTGCTGAAGGAGGCCTTCCCGGGCTCGGCCGGCGACAGCGACACGATCGTCTGGCACACCGACAAGGGAACCGTCGGCGTCGCGTCCGTCAGGGAGCGGCTGACGGGCACGCTGGACAAGGTGACCGAACTCCCCGGGGTCGCCTCGGTGACCAGCCCCTACGGCACCGAGGGCGCCGCGCAGATCAGTCAGGACGGGCACACCGCCTACGCGACCGTGATGTTCGACAGGCCCACGGACGACTTGCACGCCGACCAGGTGCGCAAGGTCGTCGACACCGCGAGGGCCGCCGCCGACGACAACACCCAGGTCGCCCTGGGTGGTGGCGCCATCGCGCTCACCGAGGGCGGCGGCGGGCACATGAGCGAGGCCGTGGGCGTCGCCGTGGCGGCCGTGGTGCTGCTGGTGGCCTTCGGCTCGCTCTTCGCGATGTTCATGCCGATCATCACCGCGCTGGTCAGCGTGGGCACCGCGTACATGGCGATCGAGCTGCTCGGCCACCTGATCAGGGTCGCCGACTTCGCGCCGATGCTCGGCATGCTCATCGGCCTGGGCGTCGGCATCGACTACGCCCTGTTCATCGTCACCCGCCACCGCAGAGGCCTCAAGCAGGGACTGCCCGTACGCGAGGCCGCCGAGCAGGCGGTCGCCACGACCGGCCGGGCGGTGGTCTTCGCCGGCGGCACGGTCTGTGTGGCCCTGCTCGGCATGCTGATCCTGCGGCTGTCCTTCCTCAACGGCGTCGCGATCGCCGCCTCCCTCACCGTGATCCTCACCGTCGCCGCATCGGTGACGCTGCTGCCCGCACTGCTGGGCACCATCGGGATGAAGGCGCTCAGCCGCCGGGAGCGGCGCCGGCTCGTCGAGCACGGGCCGTCGCCCGAACTGCCGACCGGTTTCGCGGCCCGCTGGTCCGCCTTCGTCGAACGGCACCCCAAGGTGCTCGGAGCGGTCGCCGCCGTCGTGATGCTCGTGCTGGCCCTGCCCACGACCTCCCTGCACCTGGGCGCCTCCGACCAGGGCAACAGCGCCGCGGGCACCACCACCCGCCAGGCGTACGACATGCTCTCCGAGGGCTTCGGGCCGGGCTTCAACGGCCCGCTGCAACTGGTCGCCACGTCCGGTGACGCCGCCGACCGCGCGGCGCTGGAGCAGCTCACCGCCGTCCTGGCGCGCACCGAGGGCGTCGCCGCGGTGCACATGGAGCAGCCGCAGCACGGCAGCGGGCCGGACGTCATCGACGTCGTCCCCACCACGTCCCCGCAGGACCAGGCCACCGACCGGCTCGTCACCCACCTGCGCGAGGACGTCATCCCCGAGGCCACCGAGGGCACCTCCCTGCAGGTGTACGTCGGCGGTGTCACCGCGGGCTACGCGGACTTCGCCTCGGTGATCGTCGGCAAGTTGCCGCTCTTCGTGGGCTCCGTCATCGGCCTGGGCTGCGTACTGCTGCTGCTGGCCTTCCGCAGCTTCGGCATTCCGCTCAAGGCCGCGGTCATGAACATCGCCGCCGTCGCCTCGTCCTTCGGCATCGTGGTCGCGATCTTCCAGTGGGGCTGGGGGAGCGAGCTGCTGGGGCTGGGGGCGGCCGGCCCCATCGAGCCCTTCCTGCCGGTGATCATGGTCTCGGTGCTCTTCGGGCTCTCCATGGACTACCAGGTCTTCCTCGTCAGCCGCATCTACGAGGAGTGGCGCGAGACCCGTGACAACCGCCGCGCGGTCCGGGTCGGCCTCGCGGAGACCAGCCGCGTGATCAACTCGGCCGCGGTCATCATGATCTCCGTCTTCCTGGCCTTCGTGCTCAGCGGCGACCGCGTGATCGCGATGTTCGGCATCGGGCTGGCGGCCGCCGTCGCACTCGACGCCTTCATCCTGCGGACGCTGCTCGTACCGGCGCTGATGCACACGCTGGGCGACTGGAACTGGTGGCTGCCCAAGTGGCTGGAGCGCCGGCTGCCGCGGATCTGCATCGAGGGCCCGGCGGAACCCGCTCCGGCCGCCGCGGACGAGGCCGACTCTCAGAAGGCTCTCATAATCTGACCGTACGGTTGCCGCCCATGGAGACCACCAAGACCCACGGGCCGGAAGCCGGCGAACTCGACGCGGACCGCGGGCCCGACCGGACCGGGGACGACGGCGCGACGGACGCGACCGCGCCCGGGACCGCGCCCGAGACCGCACCCGAAACGGCGTCGCCCGGCACCGCGCCCGCCACGACCGGCGAGCCGCAGGACCTCGACGATCCCGACGACGTCGACGAACCGGAGACCCCCGGCAGTGCGGACGCCCCCGCCGCCCCCGCCGGGGTCGTCCCCGGTGCGGCGGCCGTCGTCGGCGCCGCCCTCGGCCTCGCGTCCCTCACCGGAACCTGGCTGGGCACGGTACTGGCCGAGCGGCGACAGCTGATCGGGCAGATCAACACCTCCTCGGGCAGCCCCGCCCAGCAGATCGAGCAGATATACGGCGCGCCTTGGCACACCACGGCCGCCGTCAACGGCGTCTGCGCGCTGGCCGCCCTCGTCGTCCTCGGCGCCGTGCTGCTCGCCGGCCGGAACGCCGCGCCGTGGGTGCGCGCGGTCGCCTGGGGCGGTCTCGCCCTCGGCGTGCTCGGCCTGTGCGTCGCCGCCGGGACGTGGTTCGACCTCTTCGGGGGGCTGCCGAGCGTGGCCGGGACCCCGGTCTCGTCCGGCGGCTGAGGCCTTGGAGGAGGGCGGCGCCCGGGTCCCGGCGGCCTGAGCGGTCCGCCGCGCGGACTAAGGCGTCCGCACCCCCGAAGCCTGGGCGGTTGCCCGATGTGGCCCACCCCCCTTGGGGACGAGGCTGATGGCACGGAGAAGACCTCCGGACCATCGGTCCCGAACCCGAGGAGCAACGGATGTACACCCACGAACTGCTGGGCCGTGAAAAGGCGGAGCAACTGCTGCGCGAGGCCGCCCGGTACCGCCTGGCCCGTCAGGCACGCGAGGCCGCCCGCGCCGCCGCCGGCCGCCGTGCGACCGCCGCCGGCCACGACGAGGGAAGGCGGCACGCCAGGAGGGCCGGCCGGCTCATCCGGCGGCTGAGGGCCGCCGGATGAGCACCGCGGTGCCGGTGGAAACAGGTACCGCGCCGTCAGGGCCCCGTGCGATGCTCGGGACCGTGCAGAACCAGTCGGTCAGCCCGGTGTTCATCGGACGCACCCGCGAACTGACCCGCCTCACCACCGCGCTCGCCCGCGCTCATGCGGGCGAGCCGCAGGCACTGGTGATCGGCGGCGAGGCCGGCGTCGGCAAGACCCGGCTCGTCGAGGAGTTCCTCGCCGCGGCCGAGGACGGACCGGCGACCGTCACCGCCGTCGGCGCCTGCGTGGAGATCGGCGCGGACGGGCTGCCGTTCGCGCCCGTCGCGACGATCCTGCGCGCCCTGCACCGCCGGCTCGGCGACGAACTCGTCGCCGCGGCCGCCGGCAGCGAGACCGAACTCGCCCGCCTGCTCCCGGGGCTGGGCGGGTCGGACGGTCCCGATCCGCTCGCGGACCAGCGCGACGAGCACGGCCGCGCCCGGCTCTTCGAGCTCACCTCGCGGCTGCTGGAACGGCTCTCGGAGGAGCGCACGCTCGTCGTCGCGCTGGAGGACCTGCACTGGGCCGACCGCTCGACCCGCGAACTCCTCGGCTACCTGCTGCGCTCGCTCTCCCGCGGCCGGCTCGTCGTCCTGGCGACCTACCGCTCCGACGACATCCACCGGCGCCACCCGCTGCGGCCCTTCCTCGCCGAACTCGACCGGATGCGTTCCGTCGCGCGCCTCGAACTGTCCCGCTTCACCCGCGCCGAGGTCCGCGCCCAGGTCGCCGGCATCCTCGACTCCGAGCCCTCCCCGAGCCTGGTCGACCGGGTCTTCGGCCGCTCCGACGGCAACCCCTTCTTCGTCGAGGAACTGGCCTGCAGCATCACCCAGGGCTGCCGCACCGGACTCAGCGACAGCCTGCGCGACCTGCTGCTCGTCCGCGTCGAGACACTGCCCGAGACCGCGCAGCGCGTCGCCCGCGTCGTCGCCGAGGGCGGCTCCGCCGTCGAGTACCGGCTGCTGGAGGCCGTCGCCGGGCTCGGCGAGGACGACCTCATCGAGGCCCTGCGCTCCGCCGTGGGCGCCAAGATCCTGCTGCCCACCGACGACGGCGACGGCTACCGCTTCCGGCACTCGCTGGTCCGCGAGGCCGTCGGCGACGACCTGCTGCCCGGCGAGCGCAGCCGCATCAACCGCCGCTACGCGCGGGCCCTGGAGACCGACCCCGCTCTGGTGCCCGCCGACGAACTCCCCGCCAGGCTGGCCAGTTACTGGTACCACGCCCACGAGCCCGCCAAGGCGCTGCCCGCCGTGCTGGCCGCCTCCGTCGAGGCGCGGCGCCGTCACGCCTACGCCGAACAGCACCGGCTGCTCGAACGCGCCCTGGAACTGTGGGACGACACCCCCGTGGACGTCCGCGAGGAACTGCGGCCGGTCGACTACGTCGAGGTCTTCCCGCCCGCGACCCTGGCCTTCGGCACCGGGGACCCCGGCGGCTGCCACCCGGACGGCGCGCCCCTGCAGTACATGGACCTGCTCGCCGAGACGACCGTGGCCGCGCGCCTGAGCGCCGACCGCGAGGGCGCCTACGAGGTCACCAAGCGGGCGCTGCGGCTGCTGGAGCGCTCCGGCGACCCGCTGCGCGCCGCCTGGTTCTGGATCCAGCGCTCCCGGCTGATGGTCGCCATGGGCCGCGGCGACGGCTGGGCCGAGATCGCCGAGGCCCAGGAACTCGTCCGGGGGCTGCCGCCGTCAGCGGTCCACGCCGAGGTGCTGGAGAGCGCCGCCGGCTGGGACATGATGCACGACCCGGGGCCGGACAGCATCGCCACGGCGGAGCGCGCCATCGAACTGGCCCGGCTGGTCGGCGCCGAGGAGACCGAACTGCACGCCCGCGTCACCCTGGGCATCCTGCTCGCCGACGCCGGTGACGCCGACGCGGGCATCGCCGAACTGGAGGCCGCCCGCGCACGGGCCGCCGCCGCACGGTACGGCAGCCTCACGGTGAACACCGACGCCAACCTCGCCGCCCTGCTGGAGGCCGTGGGCCGCTCGGAGGAGGCGATCGCGGTGGCCCGCAGGGGAGTGGAGAGCGCCACCCGCCACGGGCTGCGCGACGGCGTCACCTTCGCCTCCGCCAACCAGGCCGAGTCCCTGCTCGCCCTCGGCCGCTGGGACGAGGCGGTCGAGGTCGCCGCCCGCGGCCGGGAGAACACGAACCACGCCCTGTACCTCGGCTGGGCCGCGACCCTGCTGGCCCATGTCGCCGTGCGACGCGGGGAGTACGACCGCGCCGAGGCCGAGGTCGCCGCCGCACGGGACCATCTGGGCCCCCAGGACCACCAGCCGCAGAACACCCTGCCGCTGCGCCATCTGACCATCGCCGTCGCCGCCGGGCGGGGACGCTTCCTGGAGGCGAGGGCCGCGGTACGGGCCGCCCTGGAGGCCGGGTTCCCGCCCGCGTTCCACCGCTACGTCTGGCCCATGCTGCACACCGCGGCGACCGTCGAGGCGGACGCCCTGGGGCTGCCCGGCGCGGAGGCGGGACGCGCCGAGATGCTCGCCCTGATACGCAAGGCGGCGGGCCGGCTGCCCCGGTTGTCCCCGGTGTGGGCCGCCCACGCCCTGTTCGTCGAGGCGGAACTGCTGCGCGCCGAGGGGGGCACGGGCCCCGAGCCCTGGGCGGCCGCCGAGGCGGCGTACACCGCCCTCGACCGCCCTTACCCGCTCGCCCTGGTACGGCTCCGGCACGCCGAGGCCCTGCTCGCCCTGCACGAGCCCGGCGCCCGCGACCGCGCGGCCGCCCTGCTGCGCCGGGCGGGCGAGGTCGCCGACTCCCTGGGCGCCGTCCCGCTGCGCGACGCCGTCCGGCTGCTCGCCCGGCGGGGCCGGCTGGCGCTGGAGGAACCGGAGGCGGCCGCCGCCCCCGAGGCCGCCGAGGAGCCGGAGCCCTTCGGCCTGACGGCGCGCGAGCGTGAGGTGCTGCGCCGCGTCGCCGCCGGCTACACCAACCGCCGCATCGCCGAGGAACTGTTCATCTCGCCGAAGACCGCCAGCGTGCACGTCTCCAACATCCTTGCCAAGCTCGGCGTCTCGGGCCGCGGCGAGGCGGCCGCGCTCGCTCACCGGCTGCGGCTGTTCGCCGGTCAGCCGGGCTGAGTCCCGCCCCCGCGGCAGGCAGGGGCAGGGCTAGCCGGCCCGCGGCGGACGTATCAGGACGGCGCCCGAGTCCAGGTCGACCGGGCCCCGGCCGGGATCGGCGTCCCCCTCCTCGTCACGCACCAGTTCCAGGCGGTTGCGTTCGTCCTCGGCGTGCCTGCGGCCCGGAGCGAACAGCTCGTCCAGCGCGTTGAACATCGCACCCCCAGGGTGTCGTCGGGTCAGCTCACCCGCAGCCGCAGGATGCGGTCGTCGCCCTTGCGGGGATCGCCGCGGCCGTCGGTGTTGCTGGTGGTCAGCAGAAGTCCGCCGTCCGGATCGGCGAGGACGGTGCGGAGGCGGCCGTACTCGCCGACGAGGAAGGCCTGCGGGTCGGCCGCGGCCTTCGTCCCGACCAACGGGATCCGCCACAGGCGGGCGCCGCGCAGCGAGGCCATCCAGATCGAGCCGTCCGCGTAGGCGATGCCGCTGGGCGAGGCGTCGTCGGTGCGCCATTGCGCGACGGGGTCGGCGTAGCCGTCACGGTGGGCGAGGCCTTCCACGACGGGCCATCCGTAGTTCTTCCCCGGCTCGATCAGATTGAGCTCGTCCCAGGTGTCCTGCCCGAACTCCGCGGCCCACAGCCTTCCCCGGCTGTCCCAGGCCAGGCCCTGCACATTGCGGTGGCCGTAGGAGTAGACGACGGAGTCCGCCTCCGGATTGCCGTGCACGGGCTCACCGTCGGGCGTCATCCGCAGGATCTTGCCGCCCAGGGACTTCCTGTCCTGCGCCAGACCGCGTTCGCCGCTCTCGCCCGTGCCCGCGTAGAGCATGCCGTCGGGGCCGAAGGCGATCCGCCCGCCGTTGTGGATGGCGCCGTGCGGGATGCCGCGCAGGATCGTGTCCGGCGCGCCCAGTTGTTCCCCGGCCGGCTTCGCCGGGTCGTAGAGCATGCGCGCGATGCGGTTGTCCGAGTCGGTCGTGAAGTACGCGTACACCAGGTGGTCGGTGGCGAAGTCCCGGGAGACGGCGAGACCGAGCAGCCCGCCCTCGCCTCCCGAGGAGACCCCGGGCACCGTGCCGACGGTGTTCGTGCGGCCGCTGCCCGCGGCCACCCGGACGATGCTTCCGGTGTCGCGGGAGGCCACGAGCAGATCGCCCTCCGCCAGCGCGACCACGCCCCACGGGGTCGTGAGCCCGGTGGCGACCGTGCCGGTCACCTCCGCCGTGCCCTTCGCCGGGGCCGAGGGCTCGTCGGTGCCGCCGGAGGCCGGTGCGGACGCCGGTGCCGACGCGGAGGCGGAGGCGGAGGCCGGGGGAGCCGGGGCGGAACCACCGTCCTGGGAACATCCGGTGGCGAGCAGCGCGGCACTGGCCAGCGCGGCGGTCACGACGGCGGCACGGCGTCCCACGCTTCCCTCCCGGGGGTTCTCCGGCTCGGACTCCAAGAACATCACATCCATCACTACACCGCCCGGCCCTTGGCGGTTCCCACCGCGGACCGTGGATCTCCCGCGGCCGACCGGCCCCGTCAGCCCCGGTGGCCACCTCAGTCCCAGGAGCCCCGCGCCGGCGGCAGCGCCGCGATCTCCGCGAAGTCCTCCTCGGTCAGGCGCAGTTCCGCGGCCCCGGCGTTCTCCGCCGTCCAGCGTTGCTGCTTCGCCCCGGGTATCGGCACGACCTGCCGCCCCTGTGCCAGCACCCATGCCAGCGCGACCTGCGCGGGCGTCGCGCCGTGCACCTCGGCGACCCTCCGCAGCCCCGCGACGATCGGCTGGTTCGCGGCCATCATCTCGGCGGTGAATCGGGGATGGCGGGCCCGTACGTCGTCGGGCTCGAAGCCCTGGCCGGGGGTGAGCGTGCCCGTCAGGAAGCCGTTGCCGAGGGGCATCGCGGCCATGAAGCCGACCCCGCGCTGCGTGCACCACGGCAGCAGCTCGGCCAGCGCCTCGGGCGACCACACCGACAGCTCCGCCTGCACGCAGCTCACCGGGAAGACCTGCTGGGCGCGGCGCAGCTGCCGCAGTGTCTCGTCGTATATACCCGCGCCCGCGCGCCGGGCCGCCCGGGCGCCCACCGCGCACCACCCCAGGGCGCGCACCTTGCCCGCCGCGACCAGTTCCGCCATCGCGCCCCACGTCTCCTCGACCGGGACCTCGGGGTCGGCGCGGTGCAGCTGGTAGAGGTCGATCACGTCGGTCTGCAGCCGGCGCAGCGACGCGTCGCAGGCCCGCTTCACGTACGAGGGGCGGCCGTTGGCCACCAGGTGCTGCTCGCCGACGAGCAGTCCGCACTTGGTGGAGACGAAGACCTCCCGGCGACGCTCCTTCAGCACCCGCCCCAGCAGCAGCTCGTTGGTGAACGGCCCGTACATGTCGGCGGTGTCCAGCAGCGTCGTGCCGTGGTCGACCGCCGTGTGCACGGCCCGCAGTGACGATTCGCCGTCCTGCCGGGACGCCGTGTAGGCCCAGCTCATCGGCATGCATCCCAGGCCGACGGCGCCCACCTCCAGAGCCGCTGATCCGACCGTCCTGCGCTCCACCTGGCTGACCTCCGCTGACCTCTCGCGCCGCCCCACTGTGCCATAGCCTCCTGACCATGGCTGACATCACCCGGAACCACCGCCCCACGGTCTGGCTCCCGATTCCCGCAGACGACGTCGAAGGGCTCCCCGCCGAACTCGACTACCTCCACTGGGACGGCGACGGGGAGTTCCCGGCCGACCCCGCCGACGCCGCGTTCTACGTGGTGCCCTACATGAAGGGGCCGGAGGTCGCGGGCCGCCCGCTGCCGCGCATGTCCGGGGTGAGGGTCGTGCAGACGCTCACCGCGGGCGTCGACCACGTCACGCCGTTCCTCCAGCAGCTCCCCGCGGGGGTGCGGCTGTGCAACGCCCGCGGGGTGCACGAGGCGAGCACCGCGGAACTGGCCGTCGCGCTCACCCTGGCGGCCCTGCGCGGCATCCCCCGCTTCGTGCGCGGTCAGGACGCCGAGGAGTGGCACGCGGGCGTCTACCCGGCCCTCGCCGACAAGCAGGTGCTCATCGTCGGCTACGGATCGATCGGCGCCGCCATCGAGGACCGGCTCACGCCGTTCGAATGCCACGTCACACGGGTCGCCCGGCTGGCCCGGCGATCCCCGCGCGGCCCCGTGCACGCCCTGAAGGACCTGCCCGCGCTCCTGCCGCAGGCGGACGTGGTCGTGCTGTCGACCCCGCTCACCCCGGACACCCGCCATCTGGCCGACGCCGGGTTCCTGGCCGGGATGAAGGACGGGGCCCTGCTGGTGAACGTCGCGCGCGGACCCGTGGTCGACACCAAGGCGCTCCTCGAGGAACTGGAGGCCGGGCGGCTGCTGGCGGCACTCGATGTCACCGATCCGGAGCCGCTGCCGCCGGGGCACCCGCTGTGGCACGCGCCGGGCGTCCTGATCAGCCCGCACGTCGGAGGCAGCACCTCTGCCTTCCTGCCCAGGGCGAAGCGGCTGCTCCGCGAGCAACTGCGCCGTTTCGCGGCCGGCGAGGACCTCGCCAACGTCGTCCTGACCACCTGAGAACGCCATGGCACCTGGTGCCGCACGCGTGGGGCAGGACGCTACGCGTGGTCACGCTGTGTAGAGGAACTATGTCCCTGAGTGACTGAACTGGTGTATCGTCCCGCACTGGGGGAACACGACCGGCGTGGCTCGGCGAGCCGCGAACGGGCGTGGGACGACTCAGGACTTGATGGGGGGCGACGGGCGATGCACGGCCAATGGAGAAAGCATCCGACGCTGGACCACGGCACACCGTGCCGGGGACGTTCACGGTCCCAGGGGACGACACCGTGAGCGCGCCCGGTGCGGTCCTCTCGCAGGCCTCCGCGCCGGGCAACCGGACGGGCCTGCTGCCCCAGATGCTGCTGGCCGTACTCTGCGGCGGGTACGCCGTCGGGTCGGCCTTCGGGTGGGGCGGTTCCACCGGGCTGGCCCTGGTCATGGGCGACTTCGGGCTCTCCGTGGCGGCGCTGGCCGCCGCCGTCTCCTGCCTGGTCTACGTCCGCAGGGCCACCACCGACCGGTACCGCCCCGCCTGGGCGCTGTTCGCCGTCTCCTCCGCCATGGTGGCGCTCGGCAACGGCATCTGGGGCTGGTACGAGGTCGTGCTGAGGGGCGACGTGCCGCGCACCTCGGTCGCCGACTTCTGCTTCCTGCTCTTCGCCCCTCCCGCCATCATCGGGCTGCTCGTGCTCGCCAAGCGGCCGGTCACCCGGGCCGGCTGGGTCTGCCTCGGACTGGACGCCTGGCTCATCGGCGGCTCCCTGCTGACCCTCTCCTGGACCCTCGCCCTGGCCCAGACGGCCCTGTGGGAGGGCCACAGCACAGCGCGCATCGCCCTGTCCCTGGCGTACCCGCTGCTGGACATCATGCTGGTGAGCATGGTGCTGGCGCTGCACTTCCGGCGGTCCTCGGCCAACCGGGCGGCGGTGAACACCGCCATCGCCTCGCTGGCCCTCACCGTGCTGTGCGACGCGCTGTTCACCTCGCCCCTGCTGCGCGAGCACTACAACTCCGGCCAGATCCTGGACGCCGGATGGTTCGCGGGCAGCATGCTGCTCGCCTACGCCCCGTGGGTCGGCGAGCGTGGCACCGCCGAGCGGGTCGCGGCCGAGCGGGGGACCGCCGAACGGGAGCAGGAGCAGGGCCGCCGCATGAGCGGGTCGCTGGCGGCCCTGACCCCGTACCTGGCCGCCGCGGTCTGCGTGCTCGGCATCCTCTACAACGTCATCGACGGCCGCAAGAGCGACCGGGTGGTCCTCCTGACCGGCTGCACCGTCGTGCTCGCCCTGGTGGTGCGCCAGGGGATCATGCTGCTGGACAACATGGCCCTCACCCAGGAGCTGGCCCAGAAGGAGAACCACTTCCGGTCGCTCGTGCAGGGCTCCAGCGACGTCATCATGATCGCCTCGCCGACCGGCGCGCTGCGCTACGTCAGCCCCGCCGCCAAGGGCGTCTACGGCTGCGACCCCGAGGAGTGGGTCGGCACCGAGTTCGCCACCCACATCCATCCCGAGGACCTGGGACGGGTGGTGCACGAGGTGCGGCGCTTCCTGGCCGCGCACGCGGCCGAGGAACCCGCCACCCGCATCGAGTGCCGCATACGGCACGGGGACGGCAGCTGGCTCAACGTCGAGTCCAGTGTCAACCGCCACCAGGGCGGCCTGATCTTCAACAGCCGCGACGTCACCGAGCGGGTGCGGCTCCAAGCGCAGCTGCAGCACAACGCCTCGCACGACCCGCTCACCGACCTGCCCAACCGGGCCCTGTTCACCGAACGGATCCGCCAGGCGATCGGCGGCCGCCGGGCCGGCGACGGCGACACCGGCACCACGGCGGTGCTCTTCATCGACCTGGACGGCTTCAAGGCGGTCAACGACACCGTGGGCCACCAGGCCGGCGACGAGCTGCTCGTCCAGGCCGCGCGGCGCCTGCAGGACTCGGTGCGTGCCGGCGACACCACCGCACGCCTGGGCGGCGACGAGTTCGCCGCCCTCATCTGCGGCACCAGCGCCGATCCCCATCTGCGCGAGTACCAGGTCCACGAGGTCGCCGACCGGCTCCGCGCCGCCCTCTCCGAGCCCTACCGGGTGGACGGCACCGAGGTCCGGGTGGCCGCCAGCATCGGCGTGGCCTTCGCCGACCCCGGGGTCAGCCCCGGCGAGCTCCTGCGCAACGCCGACCTGGCGATGTACCGGGCCAAGCAGGCGGGCAAGGGCCGGGTCGAGATGTACGCGCCCGCCATGCAGGCCGAGGTCGTACGCCGCGCCGAGCTCGCGGGACGGCTGCGCACGGCCCTGCGGGACGGCGAGTTCGCCCTGCTCCACCAGCCGGTGGTCGACCTCGGCACCGGCGAGGTGACGGCGGTCGAGGCGCAGGCCCGCTGGCGGTCCGCCCAGGGCATCCTCTTCACGCCCGCCGAGTTCCTGCGGGTGGCCGAGGACACCGACCGGACCGCGCAGCTGGCCCGCTGGCTGCTGGAGGAGGCGGTCGGCCAGGCCGCGCTGCGCCACGCCGCGGGCAGTCCGGTGCCCGTCGCCGTACGGCTGTCCACCCGGCGCCTGATGCACCGCGAGCTGCCCACCAAGGACGTGGAGGCCCTGCTCGAACGGCACGGGTTGCCGCCGGACTCCCTCGTCCTGCAGGTCGCCGACCAGGACCCGCGGATCTCCCTGGACGAACTGGAGCGGCGGCTGACCGCGCTGAGCCGGCTCGGGGTGCGCATCGCCCTGGAGGGCTTCGGCAGCGGTTACGCGCCCATGGACACGCTGCGGCGGCTCCCCGTCGACGTGCTCAAACTGGACCGGGGGCTCACCGAGGGCGTCGCGGAGTCCCCGCGGCTGCGGAAGATCACCGCGGGGCTGCTGCGTATCGCCGAGGACCTCGGGATCCGCTCGGTGGCCGAGGGCGTGGACCGCCCCGAGCAGGTGCTGGCCCTGCGCGAGATGAACTGCACCCACGGCCAGGGCATGGCGTTCTCCGGGCCGCTGGACGAGCACCGGCTGCGCTCCTCGCTGACCCGCGGCAGTTATCCCGTGCCCGGTGGGGCGGTCCCGCCGGACAGCCCCAGGATCTCCGTACGCGGCACATGGAAGGCGGACGAGCTACGCTCAAATAATGAGACGCCCGTCCCACCCGCTTGACACTCCCCGCTCGCGAGGAGGAAGGTCAGTCCCATGCGCACCCGAATTCTCGTACTTGGAAAGCGCGTCGGCTGACCCGGGGCCCCTGACCGCCTCGTGGAACGCACCGACGCGCTCCCCTCGCTTGCCTGCCGGCACGAGGGGTTTTTTGTTGCCTGGGATCCAGACATACCGCCCTCTCCACCCTCAAACTCCTGAGAGATGAGAACCAGATGACCGAGCAGGCCACCGGGGCCCACCACCCGCAGCCGCGGGCCCGCGGCGCCGCGCCGCAGCCCACTCCCGCCGAGCGCGTCACGGGCGCCCAGTCCCTCATCCGCTCTCTCGAGGCGGTCGGGGCCGACACCGTGTTCGGTATCCCGGGTGGTGCCATCCTCCCCGCGTACGACCCGCTCATGGACTCCTCCAAGGTGCGCCACGTCCTGGTCCGGCACGAGCAGGGCGCCGGTCACGCCGCCACCGGCTACGCGCAGGCCACGGGCAAGGTCGGCGTCTGCATGGCGACCTCGGGCCCGGGTGCGACCAACCTGGTCACCCCGATCGCCGACGCCCACATGGACTCGGTCCCCATCGTCGCCATCACCGGTCAGGTGGCCTCCAAGGCGATCGGCACCGACGCCTTCCAGGAGGCGGACATCTGCGGCATCACGATGCCGATCACCAAGCACAACTTCCTCGTCACCGACGCGGACGAGATCCCCCGCACCATCGCCGAGGCCTTCCACATCGCGTCCACCGGCCGCCCCGGCCCGGTCCTGGTCGACATCGCCAAGGACGCCCTGCAGGCGCAGACCACGTTCTCCTGGCCGCCCGCGACCGACCTGCCCGGCTACCGCCCGGTCACCAAGCCGCACGCCAAGCAGATCCGCGAGGCCGCCCGGCTGATCAACGAGGCCAAGCGCCCCGTGCTGTACGTCGGCGGCGGTGTCCTCAAGGCCCGCGCCACCGGGGAACTGCGCATCCTGGCCGAGCTGACGGGCGCCCCGGTCACCACCACCCTGATGGCGCTGGGCGCCTTCCCCGACAGCCACTCCCAGCACGTCGGCATGCCCGGCATGCACGGCTCGGTCTCCGCCGTCGCGGCCCTGCAGAAGGCCGACCTGATCGTCGCCCTCGGCGCCCGCTTCGACGACCGCGTCACCGGCAAGCTCGACTCCTTCGCCCCGTTCGCCAAGATCGTGCACGCCGACATCGACCCGGCCGAGATCTCCAAGAACCGCGTGGCGGACGTGCCGATCGTCGGCGACGCCCGTGAGGTGATCGCCGACCTGATCGTCGCCGTCCAGGCCGACCACGACGCGGGCCGGCGCGGCGACTACACCGACTGGTGGAAGCTGCTGGGCGGCCTGCGCGACACCTACCCGCTCGGCTACGACCTGCCCGCGGACGGCAGCCTGTCCCCGCAGCAGGTCATCCAGCGGATCGGTGAGCTGGCCCCGGAGGGCACCCTCTTCGCGGCGGGCGTCGGGCAGCACCAGATGTGGGCCTCGCAGTTCATCTCCTTCGAGCGGCCCAACACCTGGTTCAACTCCGGCGGCGCCGGGACGATGGGCTACGCCGTCCCCGCCGCCATGGGCGCCAAGGCCGGCCGGCCCGGTACGACCGTGTGGGCGATCGACGGCGACGGCTGCTTCCAGATGACCAACCAGGAGCTGGTCACCTGCGCGCTGAACAACATCCCGATCAAGGTCGCCATCATCAACAACGGCGCCCTCGGCATGGTCCGGCAGTGGCAGTCGCTCTTCTACAACGAGCGCTACTCCAACACCGTCCTGCACGCCGGTGAGACCAACGCGGGCCGCGGTTCCCACCAGGGCGTCAGCGAGACTCCGCCGGTCGGCACCCGCGTCCCGGACTTCGTGAAGCTGTCGGAGGCCATGGGCTGCGTGGGCCTGCGCTGCGAGTCCCCCGACGAGCTGGACGAGGTCATCGAGAAGGCCAACGCCATCAACGACCGCCCGGTCGTCGTGGACTTCATCGTCCACGAGGACGCCATGGTGTGGCCGATGGTCGCCGCCGGCACCTCCAACGACGAGATCATGGCCGCCCGCGACGTCCGCCCCGACTTCGGCGACGCCGCGGACGACTGAGGACCGAGAGAGAAGCAGAGGAACGACGCGACATGTCCAAGCACACGCTCTCCGTCCTGGTGGAGAACAAGCCCGGTGTCCTGGCCAGGATCACCGCCCTGTTCTCCCGCCGCGGCTTCAACATCGACTCCCTCGCCGTGGGCACCACCGAGCACGCCGACATCTCCCGCATCACCATCGTGGTGAACGTGATCGAGGAACTCCCGCTGGAGCAGGTCACCAAGCAGCTCAACAAGCTGGTGAACGTCCTGAAGATCGTCGAGCTGGAGCCGTCCGCCGCCGTCCAGCGCGAGCTGGTCCTGGTGAAGGTGCGCGCCGACAACGAGTCCCGGTCCCAGATCGTGGAGATCGTCCAGCTGTTCCGCGCCAAGACCGTGGACGTCTCGCCCGAGGCGGTCACCATCGAGGCCACCGGCGGCGCCGACAAGCTCGAGGCCATGCTGAAGATGCTGGAGCCCTTCGGCATCAAGGAACTCGTCCAGTCCGGCACGATCGCGATCGGGCGGGGAGCACGCTCGATCACCGACCGCTCTCTGCGCGCCCTCGACCGGACCGCATAGCGAGACACCAGACTTGATCCCGGCCCGCGGACGTAGTGTGTGGGCAACCCCCCAGATCACCAAGGAGAGACCCGAAGTGGCCGAGCTGTTCTACGACGACGACGCCGACCTGTCCATCATCCAGGGCCGCAAGGTCGCGGTCATCGGCTACGGGAGCCAGGGCCACGCGCACGCGCTGTCGCTGCGCGACTCGGGGGTCGATGTGCGCGTCGGCCTGCACGAGGGCTCCAAGTCCAAGGCGAAGGCCGAGGAGCAG
>NZ_JARAVM010000097.1:0-728 GCF_033792735.1 Streptomyces sp. PA03-3a | reverse complement strand
GCGTCGGTGATGATGCGGGGACCGGTGACGTAGTCGCCCCACTCGGCGGTCTCGGAGATCGACCAGCGCATCTTCTCCAGGCCGCCCTCGTACATCAGGTCCACGATGAGCTTCAGCTCGTGCAGGCACTCGAAGTACGCGATCTCCGGCTGGTAGCCGGCCTCGGTCAGGGTCTCGAAACCGGCCTTGACCAGCGCCGCGGTACCACCGCAGAGCACCGCCTGCTCACCGAACAGGTCGGTCTCGGTCTCCTCGGTGAAGGTCGTCTTGATGACGCCCGCACGGGTGCCGCCGATGGCCTTGGCGTAGGACAGCGCGAGCGCGAAGCCGCCCCCGGTCGCGTCCTGCTCGACCGCCGCGATGCACGGGACGCCGCGGCCCTCCTCGTACTGACGGCGCACCAGGTGACCCGGCCCCTTGGGGGCGACCATGCACACGTCGACACCGGCCGGGGGCTTGATGAAGCCGTAGCGGATGTTCAGGCCGTGTCCGAAGAACAGTGCGTCGCCGTCCTTCAGGTTGTCCCTGACGGACTCCTCGTACACCCGCGCCTGGATCGGGTCCGGGACCAGGATCATGATGACGTCGGCCTCGGCCGCGGCCTCGGCGGGGGTGACCACGCGAAGACCCTGCTCCTCGGCCTTCGCCTTGGACTTGGAGCCCTCGTGCAGGCCGACGCGCACATCGACCCCCGAGTCGCGCAGCGACAGCGCGTGCGCGTGGCCCTG
>NZ_JARAVM010000033.1:0-92013 GCF_033792735.1 Streptomyces sp. PA03-3a | reverse complement strand
GGCCCTGACCGACGACTACTTCAAGGCCGACGGCAAGGTCGTCTTCGGCGCCAAGAAGATGTACACGATCCAGTACAACCACCGCACCGCGCTGGTCTACGCGAACGACGTCATCGCCACGCAGCGCCCCGCGCACGACGGTCGCTGACACCCGTCCGACGCCTGAGGGTGGGGCCCGTGAGCCACGGCTTCCGGGCCCCACCCGCGTCCGGGACCCTGCCCCTTCCGCCTTTCGCCCGCGCCGGTCTCGCACGGGCGGGGCACCGCGGTGAGCACCGACTCACCGACCGCACCACATCTGGAGCCACAGGTGCGCACAGCACTCCTGCCCGCAGCACTCGCCACCGCCCTCGGTCTGTCCGCCGTCTCCTGCGCGGACGCCCCCCACCCCGCCGGAACGACTGCCGAGACGCCCGCGCAGGACCTGCGGGTGGGGGCCGTCTGCTCCTCGCACTTCGCCTTCGTCACCGACGTCTCCTGCGGCCTGGTGGGCCTCGGCGACGTCCGCTTCCACTGCGCCGGTGAGCACGACGGCCCATGCCCCCGGACCCGTTCCGTGACGTTCGAGAACATCGGGAGGACCTTGGTGCGGCTCGTGGCGGTCAGCGGCTCGGCGCCGGGGGAGCGGCACGAGGCCGTCTCCCGCGCGCTGCCCACCGGGGCGCGGGCGACCGTGGCCCCGCGGGCCGGCGACCGGTACCTCTACGACGTCCTGCTGCGGGCGAAGACCGGCTCGGCGGCCGTGGGCGTCGTCGCCGTCTCCTGAAGGCACCAGGAGGCCGGGCGACGTCTACAACGCCTACGCCACCTGGCAGCAGCTTCCTGACCCATGGAACAGCGGGCTCGAGCACTCTCCTGAACGCCCCCGCCAAAGCGAAGTCCGTCACGCTGCGCACCAGCGCCGCGGACAATCAGGCAAGCACGACACACAGACGATCAGCCGGGACCTGAGCCTGAAGCGAGCGCCCACCAAGTCAACTCTGAGCTACCCCGCCGATGCGGGACCGTATCCAACGGTCCCGCCTTTTCCATTGCCAGGGGAGCGAGTCACAGCGGAGCGATGGCCGTCCCACTCTCCACGCTCAGAGCGGATCGCCTCGGGGAGGAAGTCCCTCTGCTGGCAAGCTCACCCTGCTGCCGGGTTCAGGCTGGAGGGAGCCGACGCAACGAGATCATTGCCCGTCCAGGTCGGCCAGGGCGTCGCGTAGAGCCGCGCGGGTGGTGATTCCAAGTTTGGGAAATACCCGGTAGAGGTGGCCGCTCACAGTGCGGGGGGATAGGTGAAGCCTCTCGGCGATCTGTTTGTTGGTGAGTCCGGAGGCGGCCAGGTGGACTACCTCCGATTCCTGTGGCGTGAGCCCGGCGGAGCCCGACTCACGCAGGACTGCCCACCCGGTCGCCCTGAGTTCGCGTCCGGCCCGGTCGGCCCACGGGCGCGCGCCGAGCTCCTCGAAGATGGGCAGCGCCGTCAACAGTGCTTCTCTGGCGGCGCTGGTCACTTTCGCTTTCCGCAACCGTTCGCCGAAGGCCAGGGCCACACGCGCCCGCTCAAAGGGCCAGTCGTCGATGCCCGGAAGCGACAGAGTCCGCTCGAACAGCGCCGTCGCCTCGTCGTCCGCCGTGGCAGCCACGGCCGCGGCTCCGCCGACGAGCAGCGCGAGGCGTGTCGAGACGTTCGCTATCCCCGCTTCCTGGACGGCCCGCACATGGACGGTCGCCGCTGCCCGGCGGTGCGTAAGCACGGCGGCTTCCACCAGATCCATCACCACCCAGATCGCATGGGGGACATAGCACGGCAGCGTGCCGGCGGGGCTGATGGCCTCCGCGTACCGGAAGGCGCTCTCGAAGTCCTCGTCCGCGAAAGCGCTCAGCACCCGGATGTGCGTGGCAGCGGTCATCATCTGGCCCGCACCGCGGGAGACGGCCCAGGACGTCATCGCGTCGGCTGTCTCCACGGCGGAACCGACGTCACCGCGTGCCGCCGCGACCAGCGCCTTCTCGTACCGGAAATACCAGGTGTAGAACGGGTAGTCGACCTGTTCCCGCAAGAGAAGCCCTTGGTCGGCCAAGCGGATCGTCTCGTCCCACCGGCCGGTGTTGAAGGCGTCCTGACACAGCAGCGGAAGGACGCCCAGCTTCTTGACGGCCAGGCCCGCATCCCGTTCCTGGCGCCAGATACGACGGGCCGCGTCGCGCGCACCGGACAGCCTGTCCACGTAGACACCCGAGGTACCGATGCGGACGATACTCGTCGGATCGCTCTCATGGGCAAGCCCGGCGAGGAGTTCGTCCAGCTCGCGCAGCGCGGCGACGCTGACGCGGGCGGGATCGCCGAGTGCCGCCGCGGACACCCTCATCACGGCAGGCAGGGCGGGCAGGCGTGCGACGACCTTGTGGAAGGCCTGCCACAGTTCCCGCCGGCCGCCGAAGTGGCACAGCAGCATGAGCACATAGAGGGCTTCGTCGAGCGCGGGATCGTAGGCATCGCTTCGTTTCAGTGTCTCCTCGATGGCGTTGACGATCACATGATGAGCCATGTCGATGTCCCCCGTGCCGTTGAGCATCACGTGGACCGTGGCCGCCGCGGAGTAGAGGGAAGCGTGGTCGTCGGTGCCCGCCTGCCGGGCGTCTTCGAGAAGGTGGGAGGCGTTGACCAGCTCGCCGGTCGCGTCGGCGCCGATGAAGGCTGCCCGGGCGAGCCGGCGTGCGCGGTCGTGTACCGCGGGACTCAGGTGTCCGGCTCGTGTGAGAGCGCGAATGGCTGCATAGGAGTCACCGCGTGTGCTTGCCAGGTGAGCGCTGCGTTCAAGGAGGGCGGCGACATCCTCGTCGGGTTCCACCGACGCTTCGCCCAGATGCCATGCCCGGCGCTCGAGCCGATCATGCAAAACCTCGGCGATGGTGCAGTGTGCCGCACGGCGTTCCGCGGCGGTGGAGGCTCCGACGACCGCCGAGCGGATCAAAGGGTGCCGGAAGCGCAGCCGGTGGTCGCCCTCATCGATCCGGACCAGGTCGTCCTGTTCAGCGGGGCCAAGGTCCACCAGGGTGGCCTGGACGGAAGGAAGTTCTCCCGCGCGCTGCAGGACGGCCAGGTCGCCGGTCCCGTCCAGCGCGGCGATCAGGAGCAGACGGCGGGAGGCCGACGGCAGGCCCGCCACACGTGCGGCGAAGAGGGCTTCCAGGCGCTGGCCCAAGGGCAGAACCTCCGGGAGCCGTTCCAGCGCGGCACGCTGGGGTCCGGTCAGGGCGGTGGGCAGCTCCAGAAGCGCAAGCGGGTTGCCCTGGGCGGCGGTGACAACCCTGTGCACCACGCTCCACACCAGGCCCGGATGACGGATACCGACGAGTTGGCGTGCCGATCGGTCGTCCAGCGGAAGGACCTCGTGCGTGGGCAGGCCGGTCCTCTCGAAGAAGCCTCCGCTTTCCGCGCGAGCCGCGGCAAGGAAGGTGATACCGGTACCGGTGAGGCGGCGCGCCACAAGACCGAGGATCATCGCACTGGCCCGGTCGATCCAGGGAAGGTCGTCCACGATCAGTACCAGCGGCTGTTGCACGGCCGCCCGACGCAGCAACGCCAGTGTGGCGTTGGCGACGACGAGACGCTGGGGCGGTGGCCCTGTACCGAAACCGAGGGCCACCTGGAGCGACTGACGGTAGAGGTCGTCGAGGGCCTCGATCTCCTCATGGAGGGGGAGAAGCAACTGGTTGAGACCGGAATACGTCGTGTCCGTCTCGTATTCCGCGCCCGCCGCCCGCAGGATCCGGACACCGGCCGCCGAAGCGCGCTGAGCGACCGCGTTCAGGAGGGCGGTCTTACCCACCCCGGGCTCGCCCGACAGCAGCAAGGCCCCCGGGGCGTCCGCCGGACGGTCGAGGAGGTCGTCGATCAGTTCCAGGTCCTGCCGACGCCCGACCAAATTCTCCGGTTCGCAGTCATAGACATGGTGATCGCGGCTCACGAACGTCTCCCAACAACTTCCGGTCACGCAGGGTGCACAGTATCGGTCCGCCCCGCTGCTCTGGTTGTCCCGCCGTTGCGGCGGAGCCGCAACGGGTCCGGCGTCCGGTGAACGCCTGCCGAGGACGTGATCCCGGACCGGACGCTGTTCGCGCCGGCCGGTGAGGCGCCCACTGTCCTCTGAATGGCCATTGCCGGCGTTTTGTGCCGGGCGCGGGCCGCTGTGCCAGGCTCCTCACGGGGCTTTCATGGCCGCAGCGGCGTGTCACGGCCCAGGATCGGTCGGGGGCGGCAGGACGGCCGCGGCGAGGACGCGTCGCGCGCGGCTGCCGGCGGCATGTCGCCTTGGCGACCGGTCACGCACGCTCAGGGGGTCGGTCGCTGGCCGTGCGGTGCCACTCGCCAGGGGACAGGCCGTAGGCGGCACGAAAGCTCCGGCTGAAGTGCGCGGGGCTGACGAAGCCCCATCTCCGCGCGATCTCTCCCACCGTCGAGCCGGCCGCGGCGGGACGCGCAGAACCTCGCGGCAGGCTTCCAGCCGCTTGTGGTTGATCCACCGGCTGACGGACATGTCCTCGTCTTGGAACAGCTTGTGCAGATAGCGCACGGACATGCGGTGAGCCGCGGCGATCGTGGCCGGGGAGAGGTCCCGCCGGTGCAAGTGTGCTGTGGTGTAGTCCCGGACAAGCAGCCGCTGGGTCTCCGCGGCAGTCGGCGTGACGGTCCCTGTGCAGCCGCCCCTTGTGGGCGGCCAGCGCGATGAGCACGTCGGTGAGCCCCCCGCTGCAGGTGCTGTTCCGCGCCTGGCAGGCAGTCCCGGACTCGGCCGCCGCGGCGAGCCGGCTCACGAAGGAGGAGAGGATTCCCCCGATGTAGTGCGTAGGGGGATACACCTGGCCGATGAGCGCGGCGAGATACGAGCCGGGAACGTCCAGTATCTGGAAGGGGACGGCAGCGACGTTCTGGCGGAAACGGCCGGGGAGCCCGCAGGAAGGGCCGCCGCGCGTCGAACACGGCCAGATATCCCGAGGTGAGAAGCGTCTCTCGTCCGCCTTGGGCGACGACGCTGCTGCCCGCCTCCTGGAGGCTCAGCAGCAGAGGGGCGTCGGACTCGTCGGAGATGATCGTCCGGGTGCGGGCCATGCGCTGAGGGCCCGCGTCGACATGGCCGACATGGATCTCCCCGACCGACGCCGCCCAGAGGGACCCGCAAAGGGCGGTGTCGTCGCGGGGCCGTATCTCGAACCGGGTGGTAGCTTGACGGACTGCCTCCACCCAGTACTCCGTTCTTTCGCCGGGTGGGTGGGCGTCGGTGCGGAACGCCTCGATCATGATGCCTCCGCTTCAGTGAGAGCCGAATCACGAAGACGCCCTGGAGCACCCCTGCGCGATCCCCAAGGTGGCCGGAAACCGACACCTGAACGGTAGATCGCTTTCGTCGCGTGCGGGCCACGCGACGGAAACACTGCGGGTTATCCGCAGAGGCGCGCCACGGCTGCTGCACTCCGTCGGGGTGGTCGCGAGCGTTCAGAGCGCCGAGGACCCGCCCGGAGGCCCGCCGCGGAGCGAGGTCGGTGATCGTCGGCCGATAGCCGATCCGGCGCGTCCCTGACGGGCATCGCGTCATCGTCCCCGCCCCGGCCGCCGCCGCAACGACGCCCGCCGCCATCACCTTCTCCTCCTACAAGGGCGGCGTCACTTGAGGCCGGCGCAGGCGTTGCCCGCCCACGGGGCAGCCTGCCCCCCGACGCCAGCACGGCCAGGGCTGGATGCGATCCAGCGCACGCCGCGCCGGCCGCCCCGCTCCACCGGTCCGAGCAACTGCTCAACCCCCTTGCCGCGACGCAACGCTCCCAGCGCGAACACATGTGTGGATGGGCCGGCCTGGGTAGGGCTTGTTTCGCTAGTCCTGCCAGGAGAACAGCAGGGTGTCCACGGTGAGGGGCACCCGCCCGCCGAAGTAGTAGACGCAGAGGTCGGTGACCTTGATCGCACCGGTCTCGTCGTCGATCCAGCGGAACCCGGCGGCTTCCAGGGCCTGACGGGCCGAGTGGTCGGCGTCGTAGCTGGTGGCGAACCGGCCGAGGGTACTGACGTGCACCAGGCTCCCCCGGCACGCGATCACGTGGTAGGTCCCCTCGCCCTGCTGGTGGTGGTTGCCGGCGGAGACCGGGGACGCCGGTTCGAAGCCCGCGGCGGTCAGCGCGGCCATGGCCCGGCCGAGTTGCTCGTCCTGGTCGGGCCGGGCCGGGGGCTCGGTGCAGAGCACCTCGACGCGCCAACGCGGGTCGCTCCGCTCCTTGCAGCCCCCGGCGTACTCGTGCACGATCACGCCACGCAGTTCCTCGTCCAGGCCGGCCACCTCGACCCGGGGGCGGCCCAGGCGGTCGTAGATCGCTCGGGCCTCGGCCGCGTCCTCCGTGAGGTGGTACAGCGCGTACGCGGCCCAGAGCTTCGCCTCTGTGGTCGGCGCCTCGTTCAGGTAGGCGCGCAGGCTGTGCTCGTCCGTCAGCAGAGACTGGGCCAGGAAGGCGACGGAACGGTCGGGGTCGGCCAGCGCGAATACATTCAGTTCCTCGTCCTGCAGCCGGAGGCGGGCCGCCCGGTCCTCGGGCCGCTCGTCGCCGAGGTCGGCCAGGATCGCCTCGTTCCCGTACCGCCGGGCCAGCGCGTACAGCCCGGCCTTGCCGACCGCCTGCTGACGCGGCCACTCGGAGGCGGCGAGGGTTGCCAGCTCTGGTAGGGCCGAGCGGTCGCCGAGCCGGCCGCGGGCAGCGAGGAAGGCCTCGCGCATGCCGAAGTCGTCGTCTCCCCGTCGGTCCTCGTGCCGCAGCCAGGGCAGCAACTCCGCCCGGGTCCCCAGCAGGTCGAGCAGCGCGATGCGGACTTCGGACGTGTCGTCCGGATCCTGGACGCGGGCGATCAGCTCGGCGACCCGCCCCTCCGGCACTCGACCGGCCAGCGCCCGCACGCACGGCTCGCGCCGCCACCACGGGTGGGCCGGATCGGCCACGTACCGGGCGAGTTCGTCGGCGTCCAGTTCGCGCAGGCCGGCGGCGTCGACCTGCCGAGCGGCCGGCGCCAGTAGCTCGATGCTTCGCACGGGCAGAGGCTACCGACCCGAGCGCACCTCGCGCCGTGGCATTTCGTGGCCGCGGCACCGCCGGAGTCGACGGACGACCGACCCGGCCGGTTCAGGCCGCCGGGCTCGATCAGTGGGTGGGCCTGCGGATCGTGCATGGCGCCGAAGATGTAGACGGTGTGCGCGAGGAGTTCTCGTGCCATCGTCGGCATGGCGGCGGCCAGCGGTTCGACAAGGTCCAGGGGCAGGCTGTGGTGGTTGAACGCCTCGCTGATCGAGTTCAGGGCGGACTCGCGGACCATGGCCACCGATTCGTTGACCGCCAGGCCGACCAGGCGTCCGACGACCAAGCGAGTGGAATCCGCGTCGAGTGCGGTGCCGCGCAGTGGGTTCCCCAGGCGAGGGATCATCTGCGTGCTGACGCCCCTGGTCGTGCTGGAGGGGAACGACGTCGAGGAGGCGACCACGTCCGCCGTGGAGGCAGCCCTGCTGCTGAGCCTGCGCACCTACATCCGCACTCACCTCCATGACCTCCCACCTTTCTCGGCGTCCGTCGCGGCGGCGCACAACATCCCTGTCCGCCACCTCTATCGCCTCTTCCAGGGCGAACCCATTTCCGTCAGCCGGTGGATCCAGCGCCTGCGGCTCGAGGCCTGCCAGAGGGACCTCGTACGCCCTGACCTTGCGGCGGGGCAGACCGTGGCAGCCATCGCGCGCCGCTGGGGCTTCGCCATCCGCGACCGCTTGGTTCCGTCAGGACCTGCCGACCGTTTCACGGGCGATCACGAACCGCTCCCATGCGCGGCCTCCGCATCCCGCAACTCTGCCTGCAGCGCCTCCACCCGCTGCCGGGCAGCACGCTCCCGCTCCTCCAACAGACGCATCACCGACGGCATCCGGCACCCCCATCGAAGAGACGACACGACACGTCATCCCTGCCGCCGAGCCGCCAACATCATGCCTGACCAGCAAAAACGCGGAGATCGCCTATGGAAAGACAACAGCTTCTCAGCCCCCTCAACCGTCTGGTGTGGCGCGCGGAAAGCCGACGGCAGCTGTCGGACTTCGCCCGTCCCCAGCACCTCGGTGCCCCGGATGCTTCTCGTCGCCCGCCGCCTCCTCCGCCCCTCCCATTGCTTCGGCGAGGCTCCAGGGCCACAAGTGCGGTTCACCGAGGGAAACATGACGGTAGCTGCCCCGCAGCAGACAGGTCATATGACTCATGCCCGGCCATGCGGTGATGCGTAGGCTCCTCGATGCGGTTTTGGCCTGCCGTTCATCGGGCTTGAGCGTCGAACGAGACCCGAGATCCGATGTGCCGAATCATCATCCGCACACGAAGACAGGAACGAACCTCATGGGCGGTTCGGAAGGCGGGGTCTCGCAGCGGCTCAAGGCGTCGGCGAAGGTGATTTGCAGGTCGGGGCGTTGGTTGACGGCGTGCTACGCAGCAGGCCGTCGTTCAGGAGTTGGGATGGTTGATGACATCAGGTACATCCACCCGCCGGCATGCCAAGCGACGTGGGACCGGCCTGCCGGCCGCGGCCGATGCGCTGGTTGTCGCGGTTTCGGTGGCCGTCATCCCGCTGGACCGGCAGCACATCGTGGGCTACGACAACGTTGTCGGCCCGTCGTCGGCGACCGTGTCCGGCATGCACTGGGACCCGGCCGACGGCTGGGACTGGGAGCACTTCATGGCCCTGGTCGGCGCGCCCGCCGAGGGCAGGCACGGGGTCGGCGCATCGGTTCCGTAGTGACCATCGCCCCGCTTCGAGCGGCCAGCAGACCGTGCCTACTGCGATGACTGGATGAACGAATGAAAGACACGGCCCTCCGGGAGAGGGAATCGGAACGGCGGCAGGAACGAGCCGCCGCCTGGGCGCTCCTGCGGAAGTCCGTACTGGTCTGTCCCGGTTGGAATGTTACTGCGGCCCTGGCGTCCTGCCTGGTGACCCTGACCGTTCTGGCCTTGCCTTATCTCCTGGGGAAGCTAGTACAGGATGTGATGGAGCACGGCCGGGTCGGCTCCTGGGGGCTGCTGTTGACCGTCCTTGTCGTCAACACCGGTGCGACGATGATCGCCAGCTACGCCAGGAACCGCTCGGTGGGCGAGACAGCGCGGTGGCTCCGCGGACGAGTCGTGGACCGCGTCCTGGACGAAGGACTGGCGATCCACGAGCGTTTCGCCGTCGGTGACCTCACGGCGCGGCTCATCGGTTCCACAATGGACGTGGCACGGGCGTCCTACGACGCCATCGCGACGGCCATCGCGGCGATCGGCTCCCTCTACATCGCCGTGGCGCTGCTGCTCCTCTACTGGCCGCTGGCCGTGATCTTCCTCTGCGCCCTGGTGCTCTCTTCCGTGGTGGTGCGCGGAATCTCGATGGGCTCCCTCCAGGGATACCAGGACTACCAGGCGACGCTCAGTGGCGTGGCCGGGCGTCTCACGGACGCTCTGCTCGGTGCCCGCACCATCTGGGCCAATGGGACGAGGGACCGGGAAATAGCCCGCGTCCTGGACCCCCTGGAACAACTGGGCGTCACCGGACGACAGAACTGGGTCGCCATGGGACGGGCCGGGCGGGTGGCCTTCGCGGTCGCGGGAGCCGCGGAGGTCGCCGTGCTCGCCGTGGCCGGCGCGGCGGTGGCTGCGGGCAGGCTGGAGTCCGGTGCGCTCGTCACGGCCTCCGGCTATCTGGCCGTGGGAATCCCTTTCTTCAGTGAGGCGGCCGGGTTCGCGGCGATACCGCAGATCCTGGCCAGCGCCCTTCGGGTCGCCGAGATCCTCAGCCCGGCGGTGCCGCGCCCCGCGGACGCGGAGGCCGCCGCGGCCGCGGAGCCGGGACTCGTCCTGACGGACGTCAGCGTGCGGCGCGGGGATACCCCCGCACTGACCGGTGTCTCCTTGCGCGTGCCGCCGGGTCGGGCCTTCGCTCTCGTGGGAGCGCCCGGATCGGGGAAGACCACACTGGCGTTGGTCGCCGGCGGTCTGCTCCAGCCCGTGTCGGGATCGGTCTGCCTCGGCGGGGTACGGGTCGGACCGGGTGATGCGGCGTTCGCCTTCGAGAGGCCGGGGCTTGTCGGCACCACCATTCGCGACGCCCTCGCCTACGGGCGGCCCGACACGCCCTTGGCGCGGATCGAGCAGGCGGCCGGTACGGCGTACGCCTCACATTTCGTGGAACAACTGACGGACGGGTACGAGACACCCCTGCTTGATGTGCGGCTGTCCGGCGGAGAAGTCCAGCGACTGGGTATCGCGCGGGCATTGGTGCAGGACGCGCGGGTGGTGGTACTGGACGACGCGCTCTCCAGCCTCGACGCGGCTACCGAGGTCGACGTGAGCAGGGAACTCGGGGCCGCGCTGTCCGGGCGGATCCGCCTGTTGATCGCCCGGCGACCGATGATCGCCGCGGCGGCGGACCAGGTGGTGTGGCTCGAGAACGGGAAGGTCCGGGCTCTGGCCCCGCACCGGCAGTTGTGGCCCGATCCCGAATACCGAGCGCTGTTCGGCGTGGCCGAGGTACTCGCGAGCAAGGAAGGTGCTGAGTGAACCGGCTGTTCACGGGAAGCGAACTGGCAGCGGAGCGCGGCCCTGCGATCAGGCTCCTGCTGGGGTCCGTCGCCGAGACCGCGCCCGTGCTGGTGTCCGGGTACGCGGTCTCCAAGGCACTGGACGAGGGATTCCTGGCCCACCGCCCCGCCGTCGGGTTCTGCTGGCTGCTGTCCGCCCTGGCAGCCCTGGCGTTGCGCGTGCTCGCCAACGCGTACTCGGTCCGGTACCAGGCCGAGGTCTCCGAGGCGATACGCCATCTCGCCACCGTGAAAGTCGTAACGGCGGCTGTCAGCGGGGCCGTCGCCAACGGCGGTGACCGTACTCGCCACGATGTCGTCGCGAAGCTCGTGTCCCAGGTCGAGTCGCTGCGCAGGTTGGCCGGTGCGCTGCTGATATCGGGCCTGAACGCGACACTGAGCCTGGTGTCCGCGATGGCGGGCCTGGCTCTGCTGAATGTGACCGCCTTCGTCCTGTGCCTCCCCCTGACGATCGGCGCCGTGGCGCTGCTGCGGTGGCAAGTGCGACCGCTGGCGGCCGTGAACGACCGCGTCCTCGGCACCGACGAGACCTTGTCCCGTCTCACCGGTGCTGTCACCGAATCGCTTCGCGACGTACTGGCGGCGGGCGCCACCGAACGTGCCAAGAGGGACCTCCACGGCGCGGTCGCGGACAACGCCTCCGTACTGCGGGATCTCGCACGGTCGGGAGTCGCGCGCGGCCTGGTCGTCGCGGTGGGGGGATACGGCCCGCTCCTCCTCGTTCTCCTGCTCGCGCCCTCACTGACCTCCGCCGGCACCTTGAGCGCCGGCGGGGTGGTGGGGCTCGTGACGTATGTGAACGCCGGTCTCGTACCGGGCCTGAGAGCGCTGTCCCAGAGCGCCAGCAGCACCGCCGCTCCACTGGGAGCCGCCATGAGACGGCTCAGCTCGTGGTCGACCGCGGGGGGAGCACCCGCGGCGGCCACGGGCGTCAGGGTGCCCCGGCGTGGCGATGTCCGGCTGGAGGAGGCCGGCTTCGGCTACCGCCCTGATGCGGCGCCCGTCCTGTACGGCCTCACCCTGGACATCCCCTACGGCACGCATCTGGCGGTGGTCGGCACCAGCGGAGCCGGGAAATCCACCGTGGCACACCTGATCGCGGGGCTTCTCCGCCCGACCACCGGGTCGGTGACCCTCGGGGGCGTTCCGCTCGCCGAACTCGACAGCAGCCGCCTGCGGAAGGAGATCGCGGTCGTCCCGCAGGAGCCGTACATCTTCGCCGGCCGAGTGCGCGAGAACCTGCGCTATCTGGCCCCCGGCGCCGACGACGAGCAGGTGTGGCGAGCGGTTCACGCGGTCGGTGCCACGGAGACGGTCACGCGCCTGGGAGGGCTCGACGCCGAGATCTCCCGTCAGGGGCTCGCACCGGGTGAGCAGCAGATACTCGTCCTGGCACGGATCTATCTCAGTGAGGCTTCGGTAATCATCCTTGACGAGGCGACGAGCAACGTCGCCCCTGATGTCGAGGAGACGGCCGAAGCGGCCTTCCGCGAGCGTCCGGGCACCCTCTTGGTGATCGCCCACCGGATCTCTTCCGCCCTGCGAGCGGACTCCATCCTCGTCATCGACGCGAGCGCGACCACTGCGGGCTCCCACGACCACCTGATGGCGGTGTCTCCGCGCTACGCGGAGCTCGTCGGCAACTGGGACCCGGAGGCGGAGCCCGCGGCAACGGCGGACGGCGGGGGGAGCGTGCCGACTGCTGTGTGAGACCCGGGCATCCGAACGGATACGAGGCGCGACGCCCGTAGGCGCTCGCTTCCGTTCGGAAACGCCAGGCCCTGTCGCCCTCAAACCGCCCGTGAAGGGGCGCGCACCGAGGTGCGGCGCCATAGGACGGCGAACACCGCCGACCGGAGTGCATGAACGCCCCCGGCCGGCTCTCCGATCGTCCCTCGGGGCGCTGTGATCGGCTCCCGGGGTCTTGTGAACTGAAGTGGAACAGCACATGCAGATTCGATTCGCCGTTCTCGGAACCGTGCGAGCCTGGTCACCAGATGGAGAGTTGCCGCTCGGCGGCGCCAAACAGAAGGCGGTCCTGGCGGCCCTGCTCCTCGCCCGCGGGAAGCCCGTGAGCATGGAGAGGATCATCAGTGCGGTATGGGGCGAGGAAGCGCCCTCCGCCGCCGGCACATCCGTCCGCAGCTATGTGTACCGGCTTCGCCGAGTCTTCGCCCCGTACTGTCCGAACATCGTTTCCATCCCCGGCGGTTACCTGCTTTCGGCGGTCCGGGAGGTCGACACCTGGCGCTTCGAGGAACTCAACGCGCAAGCGGTTGCCGCCCGCGACACCGCGGACACCGCCGCTGAACTCCGCCTACTGGAGCAAGCGCTGGAGGTGGGGGCGGGGGAGGCGCTGGTCGGCGTGCCCGGCCCCTTCGCGCAGCAGCAGCGTGAGCTGCACAGGGAGCTCCTGCTGGCCGCCACCGAACGGCGGATGACATGCTTGCTGGCGCTCGGTCATGCCGGACAAGCAGCGGCCGAGTTGGCCTCTCTGGTGATTCACCACCCTCTCCACGAAGGAATGCATGAGCTGCTGATGCTCGCGCTCCACCAGTCCGGTCGACAGGCGAGATCGCTGGAGGTGTACGTCCAGCTGCAGGACCGCCTGCGAAGTGAGCTCGGTCTGGACCCCACTCCGCGACTGAAGGCACTGCATCTGCGCGTCCTCAGGAACGAGGAGTCGCTGCCGCCGGGCATGGGCGCGCGCTCCCGCGGGGAGTCTCCCGAGCAGGAGACCGCGTCCATCAGACCGATGCAGCTCCCGGCGCCCACGTACACGTTCGTCGGCCGCTCAACCATGTTGGAGCGCCTCGACGCCACGGTCGGCCCGGCCCCGTCGCAGCCGATCGTCGGACTCCTCGTGGGCGTACCGGGCGTCGGCAAGACCGCTCTGGCGCTGCGATGGGCGCACCGGATGATCGGCAGTTTTCCCGATGGCCAGCTGTACGCCGACTTCCGTGGCTCCCTCGGCCGGGATGGTGAGGCGAGGTCCGTCCAATCCGTGCTGAACGACTTTCTGATGGCGCTAGGAGTGGGCCCCGATCGTCTGCCCCCCACCCAGGACGCGGCCGCCAGTCTGTACCGCAGCCTGCTGGCGGGCAGGAGGATACTGGTGGTGCTCGACGACATGGCGGCTTCACACCAGGTGACCGATCTCATCCCCGGCACCCCGGGATCATCCGCCCTGATCACTAGCCAGACCCGACTGCCGCAGGTGGAGACCGCCTACCAGATCCAGCCCCTGTACGTGCGGCCGTTCACCGACGCGGAGGCCCGCGAATTCCTGGTGCGGCACTTGGGAGTGCGCCGCGTCGAGAACGACCTGCCGGCGACACGCGCGATCCTCGAACTGTGCGGGGGCATCCCCCTGAACCTCACGGTCGCGATCTACCTTTCCCACGACGACTCCGGTCCCTCGCTCCGCTCCGTCGCCGCGCGATTGCGCGCGTCCCGCTTCGGGCGGGCGCAGGATCGCGCTCTGAGCCCGGACCGACTCTTCGAGACGTCGTTCACGTCGCCGAGCCGCCGGGTGCGACAGCCTCTCGTCCGGGTCTCCAACCCAGGTGACGAAAGCTCCACGGCCGGTTCCGCCGCGCCGTCGGCGGCCGACCGCCCCGTCGCGGAGGCGTCCGGCCCGCTGACGGAGCCGGCAGAACGTCACTTCGTGCGCGAAGAGACCTGCGGGGAGGCTGGCTTCTCCGGGAACTGACCCGTCCTCTTGATTCTGGTGGCCGGTCCGGCGATAGCGGCGAGGGACCCGGGCCCGGAAGATCGCGGGCGACCCCGAGAGCGGCCCACGAACCCCCTTCGGAGGCTCCCGCCGGCTGGGGCTCCCAACTCCCGTCCTTCAGCGGGTCTCCGCTCGCTCCTTGGGAAACCCGTAGGCGTCCGCGATCAACTCGTACGAGCGCAGCCGGGCATCGGTTCCGTGGACGAGCGACGTCAGCAGGACCTCGTCCGCTCCGGTGTCGTCCACGAACCCGTCGATCCCCGCGCGGACCTCCTCCGGGGTCCCGAAGACGGCATGTCGCAGGGCGGCCGCTAGCGCCGACTTGTCTTCGTCCGTGAGGGGGTGTGCCGCCGCCTCCTCCGGGGTGGGAAGAGGTTCCAGCCTGCCGCGCTGCCACCACAAAGTCGCCAGTGCGCCGGTGAGGAGCTGGGCGAGGGCCCGCCGCCTGTCCTCAGCCGCGAACGCCGTCAGTGCGACCGCGACATAGGGCCTGGTCAGCCAGTCCGATGCGAGGAACGACTCACGGTACGCCGCGAGGCACTCCCGCGTGTCCTCGGGAGCGATGTGGTGCGCGTACGCGTACGGCAGACCGAGGGTCGCGGCCATCCGCGCGCTGCCGACCGAGGAGCCGAGAATCCACAGGGGAGGGCGCTGTCCCGGCCCGCCCCCGGGCCGGTGCGGTCCGGGGACCGCTCGCGCGTCGACATCGCGCCAGACATCTGGTACCTCACCGTCGAGATAGCGGATGAGTTCGTCCACCTGGGTGGGGAAGTCGTTTCCCTCCTGCGGCCTGCCATCACGGCGCAGTGCCGCCGCAGCTCCCTTCGAGGTGCCGAAAGCCCGGCCGACACCGAGATCAACCCGGCCCGGAATCAGGGCGTTGAGGGTACCGAACTGCTCGGCCACCACGAGCGGTGCGAAGTTCGGCAGCATGATGCCGCCGGAGCCCAGCCGGAGCGTGCTGGTGTGAGCCGCGAGGTGGGCCAGGAGCACCGCGGGAGAAGAACTGGCCATCGCCGGCGAGTTGTGATGCTCCGCTATCCAAAGGCGGTGGTACCCGCGGGACTCGGCCAGCCTCGCGAGGGCGACGTTCGCCCGCACCGCGTCCGCGGCCGACTGGCCGGCACCGATGGGCAGGAGATCGAGAACCGACAGCGGTACGGGTGCGTCGCCCTGGGAGCGGCCATGAATATCGTGGTGGGACACGGGTGGCATTCCTTCTTGGTGGTAGGTCTCGACGTGCCTGGGCAGCCCGGCCGCGCGCGAACACCCGACGCGGCAGGCCCGACGGTGGTCAGGGGCGCCAGGGGCCGGACCCGCCGTGGACAGAGCGGAGAAGGAAGTCGAGATCACCCGCGACGCCGAAACCGACGCCGAGGACCTGTCCCCGGCTGTCCTGGGTGGCCTCTCCGGCGAGGACGTACTCGTCACCGTCGGTGACCGTACCGCGGACCGCGAGCCACGGCAGAGCGGACTGTGCCGCCTCCTTGATCCGGGCGTCGCCGGGATCCGCGGCCACCATGTCCAGCAGGAAATGGCCGGAGCCGGCGAAGCCGTGGCACAGCCCCGGCCCCAGGTGGGGGAGCGTCCGGCCCACCGCCGCCGCCGCCTGCCGCGCGAGAACTCGGAAGCCGTTCTCCCCGGTCGCCTCCCCCAGGCGCAGCAGAAACGATCCGATGCCGGCGGAGCCCTGGCACCAACCGGACTGACGTTCACCGGGACGCTCGGCCTCCATGTCCCACCACGCCGCCTGTCCCGCGCCGGTCTCCACGAGGTGGGCGCTGTCGACCAGTGACGCCCCCACCGCCATCGCGGCGCCGTGGCAGGCCGGGTCGTCCCACTCGGACGCCACCTCCAGCAGAAACGCCCCGATTCCCGCGCTTCCGTGGGCGTAGCCCTGGTACATCCTCTCCGCTCCCCCCGAACCGGGCGTGTGCCCCCCGGACGACGTCGTAGGCCAAGCGGGTGCCGAACCCACGGTGACCGCCTGCCGGAGAAGGGCATCTGCGCAGGCGAGGGCGCCCGCCCGCATCCGCTCGTCACCCGTGACGCGCCACAAGTGGATAAGCGCCATTCCCGTGCCCGCCGCCCCGTGGTACAGATCGGGCACTTTCCCGTCCAGGGGCAGCCGCGCCGCCATGGCGAGGGCTCGTTCCTGATTGGTCCGGTCGCCCACGACCCGGGCGAGGTCATGGGCGACCCACAAGGCGCCGGCGTGCCCCCCCAACAGGCCGGCATGGGCCGGGCCCGGCGCCGTCAGCATTGCGTCGAACCAGCGGTCGGCGCGCTCCAGCGCCCGCTCGAGCCGCTCGCGATCGGCGGTGGGCAAGAATGCCCGGTGCGACCAGGCTCGCAGGAGCACCGACACGACGCCCGACGTGCCGTGCATGACCGTTCCCGGCACGATGCCGTCGATGCGAGGGTCCGGCCGCCACATCTCGCGTCCGTGGGCGCCCGCGGATGCCAGGAGATGCCGGAGGGTGCCAAGGAGGAGGCTCTCGGGTCCCGGGGCGTCGGCGGCTACGTCCGCGACCTGCGCCCCGGACAAGAGGACGGAACGCGCCCGGTCGATGCCCCATCGCTCACCCGGTTCCTCCTGGGTCAATCCCTCGACGACGGCGCGCACCCGGCGTGCCAGCGGCCGCCCGGCCGCCGCCGCCGCGTCCAGCCAGCCTCTCAGTCGCCGACTGTCCGGACGCGTCGCCGCTCCCCGGTCAGGAACCAGCAAGGGGGGCTGCTCGACCGCGAGGAAACAGATGACGGCGCCGAGGCTGTACAGGTCATCCGCGAACTCAGCCGTTCGGGAGGCGCCGCGGTGCCGGGCCGATCGCCGCTCGGGAGCGCTGAACCCGGGAGTCATCAGGTCGCCGCCGAGCTCGCCCACACGCGTGGCGGTCTCCAGGTCGATCAGCGTCAGGCTCCCGTCCGCGCGACGCAAAACGTTCCCCGGCGAGAAGTCCTGCAGTACGAAACCCGCGGCGTGGACCCGCCCCAGCAGTTCGAGCAGCGCGTCGACGCAGGCAAGTGAGACGTCGAGGGGCAGTTCGTCGCCCTGCGCCGTCCTGTCCAGCACCCAGTTCTCGAGCGTCTGACCGTCCACCTCGCTCTGCACCACGAACTGCTCGTCGTGGATCGTGAACGCCTCCACGAAGCGGGCGCACAGACCCATGTCCTGGAGACCGGTCAGGACGGCCGCCTCATTGAGGAGCATCTCCCGGGCGTCGCGACCGTCCGACTGCATGTCGGTGTACGGGCGCGCCTGCTTGATGATGACGCGGGCGTCGCCCGCCGCGGTGTCCAAGGCTCGGTAGACGCCGCCGCGATTGGTGTGACGGATCGCCCCGGTCACCCGGTACCGGTCATTGAGCAGGACGGAAGGGGGCGATTCCCTGGCGGCCCGTGGTTCTCCGGTGGATTCCAGCGGGTCCTGCGCCCAATCGGGGCGCCGGAACCACGGTACGCGCAGGTCCGGTTCCATCGTTCCGTCAGGCCGGACCAGCATGTCGCGGCGCATGCCGTCCTCACCGACCTCCGAGACGGGCGAGAAGCCTCCGTAGCGGTAGTGGACCAGACTGCCCGGCGCATAGGGGCGGTCCGAGAGGATGCGCGGTCCCGAGAGCCGGGCTGTCGCCTCGTGAAGCTCCTTCGCCAGAACCCGGAAGCGGTCGTCATCCGCCGGGTAGACCGTCAGGAACTTGCCGCTTCCGGCCCGGTCGAAGCCGCGGCCCAACGAGCGGCGCAACGCGGACGGATCCCGGGTGAACTTGAACGCGCAGCGCTCCACCACAAGGATGGAGGCGGCCCGGCGCAGCACCTCCTCGGCGCTGCCCGGCTCAGCCGAGAGATGGATCTTCCAGCCCTGGAGCCTGCGGGGCGAGTGTGACGGCGTCAGCTCGTACCAGTGCGAACCGTCGTGAGTCTCCCAGCCACCACGCTCGTCACCCAGCACGTCGTCCACGATGCTCGCGAACACGCTGATGTGCTCTCCGTCGCTCTTCATTGCGGTCCTACTCTCCGTGGGGGGCATGCCCGGTACTGGCCCACCGGGGAGACAACGCCGGGTACCTGGTCCGGGTACGACATCCAGTGTCACCACGAGCCATCGCAGCGGTATGGCATCCCTGTGGAATCGCGCCCATCGCGTCCCGGTCCGCCGCATGACGTGATCGCCCGGGATGTCAGGGTGCGCCGAGATGACGTCGCACGTGGTGGCGTAGGCGATCACTGTGCGGGTGTGCGCGGGCGGGTGCCCGCTGACCGTCTCCGCTCCCTGCGCATGAGGCAAGCCGCCGCGTAATCCCCCTGGTGAACGGCCAGTTCAACCCTGGAGGTGCCCGATGGCCTTGCCCCAGACTGACCGACAACGCCTGCTGGAGCCACTACGCACGGGGGACGGGATCGACTCGTCCGCAACGTCGCCGAGCGCATGCTGCAAGAGCTGATCGAGACCGAGGACAGCGGCCGGACCAGCGCCCAGTGGAACGAGCACGCTGAAGCCCGCACCGCCTTCCGCAACGGAGCTGCTGGAGCAGCCGGGCCTATGACGGGCCGTACGCGCGGGCTGCGGCACTGGTGCACACCCTGGGCCGAGGGCCGAAGACGGGGCGGAGGTTCGGGACGGGCGGTCCCGGCGTTCGGGTCCGCCCGACATTCCGCCGCGGTGCGGTTCGGCTCGTTGACCTCCCATCAGGGAGGGCCAACGAGCCGACTGCGGTGGGTCAGATGGTCCAGCGGCGGCTGAGGTTGCTGCTCCAGCAGGACCGCATGGCCCGCGTCTCCTCGGGGCGCTCCTCGGGCAGACGGGTCAGGGCCTCGAGGAGGTCGATGTTGTCGTCGTAAGCGATCTCGATGTTCATGGGATTCTCCGTTCGTAGACATGTACTCGGACGACCGTGCTCTGGAGCGAATCGGTCCCCCGTTGCCGTTCATGCTGACAGCGGCACTTGGCATCGACGTGGGAACCGTGTGGACAACGCGTCGCAGCCTGGGCCAGAGGCCTCGTGAGTGGTCGCGTCCTGACCGATCCGGGCCGGTCGGCCTGATGTTCCGACGGTCCGAAACCGTGGCAGCGGCGGACAGCACGGGCCCGCACCGCTCAGCATCGGGCCGCCCGGGACCCGTAGCGGGTCGTTCGGCAGGCCGGCTCGGTACCGAGGCCCCTCGGATGCACGCCAGCGCGGGTCCTCGCGGGCAGTGCACGGCCGAGCCGGGAGGCGTCGGCCCTTCCTGTCTCGGACACCTTCGACCTGACCGGAGTGTGGCCGCAGGTCGTCGACAACCACTGGCGGAAGGTCATGATGAGCTGCGAGTTGGAGCTGCCTCCCGAGCTCACCTGGTCGGTGATCGCCGCCTGCGCCGTGTTGCCTCTGCGCCGCGTTGCCTCTGCACCGCCATTCGAGCGCCGTCCTCTCCGACCTTGCGGAGATGCGGGCACCGCAGGCACCTGTCGGGAGCGCCGCCACGCGATGGGGCTGTACCGCCGCGCCGCTGCGCCCGTGTGCTTCACTGTCGCCGCGCTGGTGACCGGCGCGGTCCCTTTTCAGGAATGGTCGGCCGATGGCGAAGGCTGCCAAGGCGCTGCGTCCGCGCGGGGCGCTCGCTGTTGTGCGGACCCAGCATGTGAGGGGCGGTACCGAGGAGTTCTTCGTCGAGGTCCAGTGCTGCTATGAGTTGGCGGTGCCGACGCTGAGCCGGAAGCCGGCCGCGATCTGGGCGAGGGTGTCGTGCTTGCGCAGGTACACCAGGCAAGAGCCGTACTCACCCTGGAGAGGCAACGCTGAAAAGGCTCACTCACTGGTCGAGGAAGGCCGTGGTCTGCGTCAGTCACTTATGCCGGTGACGAGCAAAGCGAACCCGCGCCCAGCAAGGCAACGCGAACCAGCACAGGAAGTACCAGGCCAGGACCGCGCAGACTAGGTAGGGGACGAAGGAGTCGTGCGTGGCCACGCGCAGCACCAGCAAGAGCGCCGCGGTCATTGTCAGAAGGAGTAGCAACAGACCGATGAATGTCAGGCGGGAAGCCCATCGCACCGTCTGCGGCTTAATGTGCAGCCCCGACACCAAGCGGTGGAACGACACCGGCCCGATGAGGGCGCCGGTGGCCGAGGCTCCTAGGACGACAGTGACGATGTAGATGACTCTGTCCGCGTTCTCCAGCTGCGCAAAGCGCGGAGTGAACACCACAGTCAGTAGGAAGCCGAACAAGATCTGAACCCCCGTTTGGGCGACGCGCACCTCCTGAATGAGGTCGGCCCACTTGCGGTCCGCGCGTTCTTCCTCAGTCTCACAGCGTCCGGAGGTACTGCCGTCGGCGGCCATCGCATCTCAATTCACAGGGCGGGCGGGGACTCAGCAGGACTGTCAACGGGAGTTCTCCTGCCATCCCAAGAGGTGGCGCCGGGCGACGCGACCTGTGTCGGTCCGTTCGGGCGAAGTCGAATGCCTTGCAGGGCGGCTTGCCGCGACAGGGTCCACCCCTCCTACCGCCCAGGGAAAGCAAGGAGTACGAGCATTGGGTTCATCCAGCCACACGTGTGCCACGTTGGGCTGGCGGCGATGTCCTGTCCAGGTCAGGCTGACTGCAGTGCTTGAGGTGCCCTCATCGATGCCCGTGGAACTGGACAAGCTGCGCACGGAGGCATGCAGGTTCCTGCTGCCACCGGGCGCCCCGGCCGTCATGGCGGGGTGACGCGCGGTGCGAGCGTCGCCGTGTCGGCGCCGGAGAGATCCTCGAGAGAGCGGCCGCGGGGCTCGATGCGGAAGACCCACGTCACGATGAAGGCCAGTGCACTGGTGGTGGCCACGGCGTACAGCAGTGCGGCGGTCCCGACGGCGTCCAGCGCCACCGGGAAGAGGAAGGTGCCGAGCGCCGCGCCGAGCTTGCCGCAGGCGGCCGCGAAGCCGTGGCCTGCGGACCGCACCTCGGAGGGGAACACCTCGGCGGGGAGAGCGAAGGTGGTGGCGTTCGGGCCCAGGTTCATGAAGGTGTTGAAGAGAGCGAAGCCCACAAAGACCAGGGGCAGATGGCCATCGCCGCCACCGCGCAGCGACTCGGCGACGGCCAGCAGGCACAGCGCCACGGCCATCACGGCGAAGCCGGCGAGCTGGAGCGGTACCCGCCCGACCCGTTCCACGAGCAGGATGGCCAGCACGAAACCGAGCACCAGGAAGACGTCGAGGAACGCCGTGCCCTCGGTCGAGGCGATGTCCTCGGCGATGAACGTGGCGTTCGCGCCGCCCAGCGCGAGCCCTGCGAGCAGCGTCGGGGTGAAGATCCCCACCCCGTACGTTGCGATGTCCATGAGGAACCAGGGCACGGCGGTGAACACCGTCCGCCTTCGTAGCCGCTTGGCGAACAATCGGGGCTGCGCCAATGCCGTCAGGCCTTCCGGCGGCGGCTCGCCCCGTGCACGGTCCGCTTCTGTCACATGGCAGCGCCGCCCGGTCATGGCCTCCGCGATCTCGCAGGCCTCGCGTTCGCGCCCGTTCTGCGCGAGCCACCGGGGGCTCTCCGGTACGTTCCGACGCAGCACGATGATCAGCAGCGCCGGCAGGACCCCGAAGCCCAGCATGAGCCGCCATGACCCCGTCTCCGGCAGAACCAGCAGGATCACCACCCCCGCCACCGCCCCCAGCAGGATCCCGGCCGCCTGCAGGCTGAACGCGCCGACAAGCCACCGCCCCCGGTTCCGCGACGGCAGGATCTCCGCCACGTAACTCGCCGCGATCGGGTAGTCCAACCCCACCGCGACACCCAGCAGGAGCCGGAACGCGATCAGCGACCACATGTCCCAGGCGAACGCGCACGCCACCGAGAAGACCACGAACAGCCACAGGTCGACCTTGAAGATCCGGCTCCGCCCGATCCGGTCGCCGAGCGGCCCCAGCAGCGCCGCACCGAACACCGCCCCCACGATCGCCGCAGCCGACAGCAGTCCCCGCTCCGCTGCACTGCCTCCGAAGTCCTTGGCGATCAGCGGGTTCGCCACCGCGATGATGAAGAAGTCGAACCCGTCGAGCAGGATCCCCAGCCCGGCCAGCAGCCAGAACCTCATGTGCAGGCGCGACATCGCCGCACCGTCCAGTGCCGCCCCCAGAGGCTGCGACGTACGGGAAGAACCGTTGGTCACCACGTGCACGGAGTCAAGGCAACAGTTCGCAGTGGATCAATCTGCCGCGCCAAGCTGCCCCTGATCGCCACCGGAGGTCACCCGGGTGGGTGACCGCGGCTCACCGACCGGATACGGCACGCATGGCCATGCGACCTTTGCAATCCGCCGAGGGCGCATGCACGGAGAGCGGGATGGAGTGCGCACCGGGGCCCGCTCCAGTCCGAGAGGTTCGAACCACTGCCATCGCCGTGTCCCGTAGGTCGTCTGGGAATGCGCTCGGCTCGGCCCGGGTCCGGGGGTCGGGACACGCTGCTGCCACCGGAGCAGGACACGCCGAGAGTGATGCCCTGGGCGACCTGATGGCGCTCGCGGAGCTGATGGGCGAGGTCCACCACGGCGTCGAGGATTTCGGTGCGCACCAGGTACGGGTCGAAGGTGTCGCGGTCCAGGATCCGCTGGACGCTGATGCTCTGCGGCAGCTCGGACGGGGTGACCGGGCGCGAATCGATGCCTCGTGCCCGCTCGTGCCCCAGCCGCCCCTCCCGGCCGCCTAGGATCCGCTGGATGGTCTGTAGGGGCTGGTGGGCCAGTCGGCCCACGGTCCTCTGCCCGTACTGCTTGAGCGTCGCCGCCTGCACCGGCCCCAACCCGTACAGGTCACCGACCGGCAGCGGGTCGAGGAAGGCGCGAACCGCCTGATGATGGTCGGGGACGACGCGGATGCCGCCACGGCCGGGATGGGCGGAGGCCATCGCCGCGACCGCCGAGGTGGCCATGTCTGGCACCGGTAGCGGGCGCTGCCGGGCGGCAAGAGCGCTGATGGGCGTGGGGTCGGAAGATGGCTGCTCTGCGCTGCCAGGGTCAGTTCGGCAGCGGGTGTCCGCGGGTGTGGTGACGATCGGTACGTCCGGACACACTGCGGCTTCGCGGACCAAGGCGCCGCGTTCGTGTCGTCGACCGCCAGGTGCCAGCGTGCCTTCACCGTCACCCAGTCGGCCAGGTACCGGCAGCGTGCGGCTGTGTACGGTGGCAGCCACCCGGCAACGTCCTGGTCCGACGTGGACCGGTTGGAACCGCGTGGGTTCGCGAATTCCTGAAGCCGTAAGCGCCTGAACCCGCGCGTCGATCCGTCTCCAGAGCGGTGAGGGACCTGTGTTGAGGGATGCTCAACGGGTGTGCTGCCAGGTGTGCAGGGGGTCTTGGGCTCCTTCGCGGGTGGTGGGCGGTGTGGCGGTCAGGTGGAAGCCGGCGGCGCGTGCGACGGCCGAGCTGGCGGTGTTCTGTGCGGCGATCCGGAGGATGACGTTGTGCACGCCGAGGTGGGTGCGGGCGTGGGTGCTGATCAGTTGGACGGCGCGGGTGGCCAGGCGCTGGCGGCGGTGTTGTGGGCCGACGGCGTAGGCGAGTTCTGCGTCGGTGGGGCCGGTGTCCGTCGGGAAGAGCAGGATCTCGCCGAGCGGTTGTTGTCCGTCGGTGGTGATGGCGAGCTGGACGCGGCCCTCGGCGCGGCGCTGGCGAGCCCGTGTGAGATAGGCGCGGGCGGCCTGGAGGTCGAACGGTGAGCGCAGTGGGGTGAAGCGGTCCACTGCGGAGTCGTCGAACAGTGTCACCATGGCGGGCAGGTCGTCGTCGTGCCATTCCCTGAGGATGAGTCCGAGCCCGCAGATGCGGAGGTCGGTGGGTATGGGCTGGGGGCTCGGTTCGGGGGTCATGCGGCGTCCTGACTTTCGAGGTCGGCGGTGTCCGCGGACGTGCCGGGACGGTCGGTGTGGCGGGGCCAGGCGGTCTCGCGGAGCAGGCGCAGTCCGTTGAGTCCGACGATGACGGTTGAGCCTTCGTGGCCGGCGACGCCGAGGGGCAGTGGCAGGGTGCCGATCAGGTCCCAGGCGACGAGCGCGGTGATGAACAGCCCCGCGATGGCGAGGTTCTGGACGACGAGTCGGCGGGCGGTGCGCGAGAGGGAGATGACGGCCGGGATGGTGGCCAGTTCGTCGCGGACGATGACGGCGTCGGCGGTTTCTAGGGCGAGGTCCGAGCCGGCCTTGCCCATGGCGATCCCGGAGTGGGCGGCGGCCAGTGCGGGGGCGTCGTTGACTCCGTCCCCGACCACCAGCACTTGCTGCCCCGCGGCCTCCCACTCCTGGACGGCGGACACCTTGTCCTGGGGCAGCAGCCCGGCGCGGATGTCGGTGATGCCCACCTGTCCTGCCAGGTGCTGCGCGGCGCGTTCGTTGTCGCCGGTCAGCAGGACCGGGGTGCGGCCCGTCAGGCCGTTGAGGGCGGCAACGGTTACGGCGGCGTCCGGGCGCAGCCGGTCGGCGATGCCCAGGACGCCCACCGGCCAGCTGTCGCGCAGCACGACCACTGCGGTCTTCCCGGCGTTCTCCAGTTCGGTCATGACCTCCGTGTGAGGCCCAAGGGCGGCGAGAAGCCGTGCGGGGGAGCCGACCTGGATAATGCAGTCGTCGACGATCGCAGTGACGCCCTGGCCGGGCATGGAGGCGAAATCGTCGGCGGCGGCCAGGACGAGATCGCGCTCGCGGGCTGCGTCGACGACGGCACGGGCGAGGGGATGCTCGCTGGGGTGCTCGGCCGACGCTGCCAGACGCAGCAGGGCGGCCTGATCCAGAGCGCTGCCGGGCAGGGGGCGGATGTCGTTAAGGCGGGGCGTGCCCTCGGTGAGGGTGCCGGTTTTGTCGAGGGCGACGGTGTTGATCTGGCCGAGGCGCTCCATGACGACGGCTGACTTGACGAGGACGCCGTGTCGGCCGGCGTTGGCGATCGCGGACAGCAGGGGCGGCATGGTGGACAGTACGACCGCGCAGGGCGATGCGACGATCATGAACGTCATGGCCCGCAGCAGCGCCGACTGCAGGTGGTCGCCGAAGGCAAGGGGCACGGCGAAGACGGCCAGGGTCGCCAGGACCATGCCGATCGAGTAGCGCTGCTCGATCTTTTCGATGAAAAGCTGCGTCGGGGCCTTGGTCTCGGAGGCGTCCTCGACCATCTTCACGATCCGGGCGATCACCGAGTCCGAAGGGTCCCGCTCGACCCGTACCCGAAGGGCGCCGGTGCCGTTGGTGGTGCCAGCGAACACCTCGTCACCGACTTGCTTGGCGACAGGCAGCGGCTCGCCTGTGATGGTGGCCTGGTCGACGTCGCTGGCGCCTTCCAGGACCTGCCCGTCGGCGCCGACCCGCTCGCCCGGACGCACCAGGATGGTGTCTCCCACCATGAGGCGTCCCGCATCGACGGTTTCCTCGCCGCCCTCGGCCAGAACTCTGGTTGCGGTCGACGGGGCGAGGCCGAGCAGACCGCGCACGGAGTCTGCGGTGCGGGCGGTGGCGACCGCTTCCAGGGCACCAGAGGTGGCGAAGATGACGATCAGCAGCGCCCCGTCGAGGACCTGGCCGATCGCGGCGGCACCCAGCGCCGCCACCACCATCAGTAGATCCACGTCCAGCGTCTTGTCCTTGAGGGCCTTCAAGCCCTCCCAGCCCGGTTCCCACCCGCCGGTGACGTAGGTGGCGGCGAACAGCGACCCCCACAGCCACGTCGGCGCCCCCAGGAGATACAGAAGCAGCGCGACCAGGAACAGGACCAGCGCGGCGAGCGCCCACCGGGCCTCCGGCAGCGCCAGGACCCAGGTGCGGCGGCGGACAGGGGCTGCCGGCCGAGATTCGGGGAGGGCCGGTGCAGGCCGCTGATCCAGAACAGAAGGCATGACAAAGAGACCCTTCACGGGCGGAGGGGGCAACACATTCACCATACAGGAACATATGAAGAGGTCTTCATGTGTCATCAGTATGATGGCGCCATGGGCCACGGACGCGACGACACCAGCAGAGCCACCACTCGCGAGCGCCTGGATGCCGTCGGCACCGCCGACGTCGCCGCCACCCTCCAAGCCCTCGCCACCCCGTCTCGGCTCCACATCCTGGCCCGGCTCAGGGAAGGCCCCTGCTCGGTAAGCGACCTCGCCGAAGCGGCCGGCATGGAAGCCTCAGCCTGCTCCCACCAACTGCGCCTGCTGCGCAACCTCGGCCTGGTCACCGGCGAGCGGCGGGGGCGGTCGATCATCTACACCCTCTACGACAACCACGTCGCCGAGCTCCTCGACCAGGCCCTGTACCACGTCGAGCACCTGCGTATGGGCGTGCGCGATGTGCCGGCAGAGCTGCCTGAAGCTGTCCCAGCCGACTGAGGCCTGCGTTGGCTACCGCGGGAGGGCCCCCGCCTTCCCAGCGCTGCTGGAGACCTTGCCTGGCCGACCTGTTCCCCACCCTGCCGACTTGCCGCCGACGGCCCGGCCGGCCCGACCGCACAGACCGCTGAAGACGAGCACCTCGTGACCGCGGCCACCTCTCAGGAGGTCGACCTGACCGGCCCCTGCCAGGTACGCGCTGCTCGTCGAGGTCGGGACGAAGCGTGGAATGTTTCGCGGCTACGCCGACAGTTGCCACCTGTGTGGCCGCCGCGCGCATCAAGGCTGTCGGCTCCCCGCACGCGGGCGTCAGGGGCCTGGATGCGTGGGATCGGGCGGCGCTACTGGCTGTGGTGCTGGAGCCGTGGGTGTGGTTGCTCATGAGGCCGCACACCGGCGACCCGGACTGCCGCGAGGGGCGGCGGCTCTCGATGCGAACCGCTCCTCGCGCTCGCGGGGGTGGTCCCAGGATCAGGAACTGGGGTTGGACGGCCTGGTGCTGCTCCTCGCGTCTGCGGGGATGGCCCTATTCCGGGGTTGGATGTTGTCGGTCGGTGATGAGTTCGTCCGGCGTCAGGCTGAATGGTGCGGGGTGGAGCGGTGGGCGGTCCTGGCGTAGCCGTGGTGTCGTCCATGCCCGTCCAACGATCAGTACCGGTGCCTGTCGTTTTCAACTGAGCCACCGCAGGTTGACGCGCGGGTAGCGACTGCATTGCCAAACCACCCCGCCGGTCGAACTCGGGGTCGGTCGTGGTGATCGCTTCCGGGGTGGTGATGTCGGCGGCGCGTCGCAACAGGAGTAGCAGATCATCGGCTGGTGATGTGTCCAGGTCGCTGCTCATGGCTGTTGGCCCGTACCTTGGGCGGGCGGCGGGACGTAGCGGAGGATGTGTCGACGGCGCGCTGGTGTGAAGTCGTGTCGTTCACCGTCACCCGAGACACGTAATCACTCACTCGTTCGTGAAGACGTCGTGCTCTCCCGGACGAGGAGCCGATGGGCGGCGGTTACTTCGCGCAAGTCATACCTTCGCGTGCCACGCCGGCCGTGGATCTGCTGGTCCAGCATCTGTACGGCGGCCCGGGCGATCTGTGCCTTGTCGGGCGCGACGGTGGTGAGGGTTGGCGTGCTGTACCGGCCGTCCTCGATGTCGTCGAAGCCGGCGATCGCGATGTCCTGGGGGATACGCAGGCCCTGGGCGAGCGCGGTTCGGTGGGCTCCCAGTGCCAGGAGGTCGTTGAAACAGAAGACTGCTTGTGGGGGAGGATTTGTGGCGAGCAGGCTTGCCATGATTTCAGCACCGTCGGAGCGGTGGTAGGAGTCGGTGGGCGGGGCAAGGGCTTCGTCGTAGGGCAGGCCGGCTGCCGTCAGAGCTTCCTTGTATCCGGCGAGCCGCAGGTGGGCGGTGTTTGCGCTGGGGTTCGTCTGGCGTCCTATCGCGGCGATGCGGGTGTGCCCTAGAGAAATGAGGTGCTCAGTGACCTCCCGCGCGGCTCGCTGGTTGTCGATGGCGACGTGGTGGGTGGGACCGTCGATGACGCGTTCGCCGAGCAGCACGAGTGCGGTGGTGTCGGTGCGGTCGGCCAACTCGTCGGCTCCCACCGTGATGGGGCTGAAAATGAGGCCGTCGATGCGCTGTTCGCGGATGCCTTGGAGGACCTCGCGTTCGCGTTCCGGTCGCCCGTCGGTCTGTTCGATGATGGTGGTCCACCCCTGCTCGGTCGCCGCGTCGATGACAAAGCGTGTCAGCTCCGCGAAGTAGGGCGCGTCCAGTTCCGGCAGTGCCAGGGCGATGACCCCGGTACGGCCCTGGCGCAGGTTCCGGGCGGAGAGGTTGGGGCGGTAGTTCAGCTCCGCCAGGGCGAGTTCAACCTTCTCCCGCGTCGGCGGCGCGACGTATGTGTTTCCGCTGACCACGTTCGACACGGTCTTGACCGAGACTCCGGCCAGGGCCGCGACGTCCTTGAGACTGGCTCCCACCAAGTCACCTCCATTACGCCGCGGAAGGCGCTGTCGCTAGGGCGCCGAGGCCCACACTGGCACATCGCGCCCCCGGGGGCCGGCAACCGCTGACCACCTGGTTGAGGTCGCGATGCGAAAAAGTATCCTACGAAGACTTTACGACGCTGTTTCAACGATGTAATCGTACTCCTCACAGAAGACGCGCCTCGCCGCGCTATCGCTGTCCGCCTCCGGGCTGGAGTCCCCACCAGCCGCCAGGCGGGCGGCACTCGGCCTCTTCACCTGCAAGATCCAGGAGCAACCCGCATGGTCACTGCCCGTCTCACCCTCGATCCGGCCTTCCAGGTCGGCGGCATCGACCGCCGGCTGTTCGGCTCCTTCGTGGAACACATGGGCAGATCGGTCTACACCGGCATCTTCGAGCCCGGACACCCTGAAGCAGACGAGCAGGGCTTCCGGACCGACGTCCTGGAGCTGGTCCGCGAGCTCGGCGTCACCACGGTGCGTTACCCGGGCGGCAACTTCGTGTCCAACTACCGGTGGGAGGACGGGGTAGGGCCCGTGTCCGACAGGCCCCGGAGGCTGGACCTCGCCTGGCGCAGCCTGGAAAGCAATGCCTTCGGCCTCAACGAGTTCATGGCATGGGCCACAAAGGCCGGCGTGGAACCGATGATGGCGCTCAATCTGGGCACTCGCGGGGTGGCCGAGGCGCTGGACCTGCTGGAGTACAGCAACTACCCCTCGGGCACCGCGCTGTCCGACCTGCGCCGTTCCCACGGTGTGGCCGAGCCGCACGACGTACGCATGTGGTGCCTGGGCAACGAACTCGACGGACCATGGCAGATGGGCCACAAGACGGCCCACGAGTACGGGAGGGTGGCGGCGGAAACGGCCCGCGCGATGAAGCGCTTCGACCCCGCCCTCCAGCTCGTCGCCTGCGGCAGCTCCAACGCCTACATCGACACCTTCGCCTCCTGGGAGGCGACGGTACTCGAGCACACCTACGAGTTCGTCGACTACATCTCGCTGCACGCCTACTACCAGCCCGAGAACGGAGACCTCGACTCGTTCCTGGCCAGCGGCGAGGAAATGGACCGTATGATCTCCGCGATCACGGCCACCGCCGACCACGTCGGGGCGAAGGTCCGCAGCGACAAGAAGATCAAGCTGTCCTTCGACGAGTGGAACGTCTGGTACCAGAGCCGATTCGGCGGTGAGTCCTCGCTTGCGTGGCGAGAGGCCCCCGAAATCATCGAGGACGTCTACGACGTCACCGACGCGGTGGTGGTCGGCAGCCTGCTGATCACCCTGCTCCGGCACGCCGACCGGGTAGGGGCAGCCTGCCAGGCGCAGCTCGCAAATGTCATCGCGCCGATCATGACGCGTGCCCAGGGGCCGGCCTGGCGGCAGACGATCTTCCACCCCTTCGCCCGCACCGCGCGCCACGCCCGCGGCACGGTGCTGCGCGTGGAACCGCAGTCCCCCCTCGTGGACACGGCCAAGTACGGACCCGTGCCCGCCCTGTGGGCCACCGCGACCCACGACGAGGAGACCGGGGAGGTCGTGCTGTTCGCTGTGAACCGCAGCCGGCACGACAACCTGGCCCTCGCCGTCGATCTGCGGGCTTTCCCCAGGCACCGCGTCGCCGAGCACGTGCTCCTGCACGACGCTGACCCTTCGGCGACGAACACCGAGGCCGCTCCCGACCGTGTGCAGCCCGTCGACGTGGCCGGCACCAGGATCGACGACCTGGCGCTCAGCACCGACCTGCCGCCCGTGAGCTGGACCATGATCCGCCTGACCGCTGCCTAAGCGAAGCCAACACCGCTGTCCACGGGTCCAATGGCGGGCCCGAATCCAAGGAGCAGAGAATGCGCAGCACTACCTCGTCCATCCGCCCGGTCGAGCGGAGAGCCTTCCTCGGCACGGCCGCCGGAGTGGCGGCCACCGGCTTCCTTACCGCGTGCGGCGGCGGAACGAAGGTCGGCGCCGGCCAGAACAAGGCCGGCAACGCCCCGACGTTCAGCGGCGGTGAATACAAGGGGCCCAAGGTCACGCTGGAGTACTGGAACGGCTTCACCGGCGGAGACGGCCCGCACATGCAGGCCATGGTGGCCGCGTTCAACAAGAAGTACGAGGGCCGCATCACCGTCAAGAACACCACCCGGCGCTGGGAGGACCTGTACCCCGCACTGCCCACGGCCATCAGCGCGGGCAAGGGCCCGGACGTCGCCGTCATCCACAACGACCAGATCGCGACCTTCGCGGTACGCGGCACCCTGATGCCGCTCGACGACGTGGTGTCCGCCCTGAAACTGACCGAGTCGGACTTCATACCGGCGGTCTGGCAGGCCGGTGTCTTCGACGGCAAGCGCTACAGCGTCCCGCTTGACGTGCACTGCCTGGCCGACTACTGGAACAGCTCCCACCTGACCCGCGCGGGACTCGACAAGGCCCCCGGCGACCGGGCGGGCTACGAGGGGGCCCTGAAGGAGCTGCAGTCCGCAGGGGTCGACCACCCGTTCTGGATGCCGAACAAGTGGCCGGCGCACCTGATGTTCATGAGCCTGCTGTGGCAGTTCGGGGGCGAGCTCTACAACCAGGAGGGCACCTCCGCGCTGTGGGGCTCGGACGCGGGGGAGGAGGCGCTGGGCTGGATGGTGGAACAGATCCGCAAGGGCTACAGCCCGGCCCAGGTCGCTCAGGACTCCCAGTACAACGCCTTCAAGAACAACAAGGTCAGCTTCACCTGGGACGGCATCTGGCAGATCAACGACCTCAAGTCCACCGCATCGAAGATCAAGTGGGACATGTCCGCCATCCCCACGATCGGGTCCACTCCCGCCGTGTGGACGGCCAGCCACAACTTCGTACTGACCTCCCAGGCCGGACGGGACGACAACAAGGTCCAGGCCGCCAAGTTCTTCATCGACTACATGAGCGAGCGCTCCACGGAGTGGGCGCAGGCCGGCATGATCCCCGCGCGCAACAGTGTGCGCGCCCAGGCCGAGGTGGCCCGGCTCCCCCAGACGCCACTCGCCGCCAACGTCGACGTCTTCCGCTTCCTCCCGGCGCTTCCCGGCCTCGGTGACGTGCAGAGCAAGGCCCTCGAACTGGCTGTCCAAAAGGCCGTCCTGGGGCATCAGTCACCCGCCGAAGCCCTTGCCGACGGCGTGAAGACCGCCAACAAGATCCTGGCCGAGAACAAGCAGAAGTACGCGAAGTGAGGCGATCCGGGTGCGACGGCTGAAAACCCCGCCGTCCAGCACGAGTGAACCGCGAGTCCCGGACCGCACCGCGGTCCGGGCCGTCTCACGGTCCTACCAGTGGTGGACGCCCTACGTGTTCATGGCACCGTACCTGGTGCTCTTCATCACCTTCGTGGTGGCCCCCATCGGCTTCGGACTGTGGATCAGCCTGCACGCCTGGGACATCAACCTGCCGGCGAAACCCTTCGTCGGGCTGGACAACTACCGAGAGCTGTTCGACCCCGACGGCGTGGACGCCCCCCGGTTCTGGCAAGCCATGCGCGCCACCGGCATCTTCACCCTGCTCTCGACGCCCTTGCTGCTCATCGTGCCGCTCTTCACAGCCATGCTCATGAATGGCAGGTTCCGCGGACGCAACCTCTACCGGGCTGTCTACTTCGCACCGTACGTGCTCGGCGTGGCCGTCGTGGGACTTCTGTGGCGGTTCCTACTGGACGGCAACATCGGCCTGGTCAACCACTACCTGGGCGTGCTCGGCCTGCCGGACGACGTCCAGTGGACCACCGACACGCCGGCCGCATGGTGGGGACTCGTGCTGGTGACCGTGTGGTGGACCCTCGGACTGAACTCCGTCATCTACCTCGCCGGTCTGCAGGACATCCCGGCGGAGCTGTACGAGTCCGCACGGGTCGACGGGGCCAACGCATGGCAACGCTTCCGGCACGTCACACTGCCGGGCCTGCGACCGGTGGCCCTGTTCGTCGTGAACTCCACCCTGCTGGCCTCGGCCAATATGTTCGGCCAGTCGTACATCATTACCGGCGGCGCGCCGGCAGATGAGACCAAGACAGCCATCTTCCTCATCGCGGAGACCGGTCTGCGCCGCTTCGAGATGGGGTCGGCGTCCGCCATGAGCTTCATCCTGGCGCTGGCTCTGATGGCGGCCAGTGCCGTCGTCTTCCGCGTCTTCCGCGAACGCCAGGAGGACCGATGACCAACAGCCAGACCGCAACCCGGCGGGCGGTGGACACGGAGTACGGCGGAGAGCGGCCCTCCGCGACACCGTCCCCGGCGGCCCGTCGGATGCGCCGCTCCCTGCTCCACCTCGTCCTGGCGATCGTGGCGGCCCTGTACCTGAGTCCTCTCCTGTACATGCTGGTCACCTCGTTCAAGACCGGCGAAGCCGCCGGGTCGACGGATCCCCAGTGGATCCCTTCCCCCTTCACCGTGCAGGCCTACAAGGACGTCCTGGGCGCCACCGACAGCCCCGTCCTGCGGTGGCTGTTCAACAGCGTCCTGGCCGCCACAGCGCACGCCGCCCTGGTCCTGGTGACGGCGACCCCCGCCGCCTACGCACTCGCACGGTTGCGGTTCAGGGGGCGAGGAGTGATTTTTACGTCGATCGTCGCCACCCTGTTCGTGCCCCCCATGGTCCTGCTGATCCCGAACTTCCTGATCGTCAACGAGCTCGCCTGGGTGGACAGCCTCCCCGCGGTGATCGTGCCAGGCGCAGCAAGCGCGTTCGGCGTGTTCTTCCTTCGCCAGTTCTTCCTGACCGTGCCCTTGGAACTGGAAGAAGCAGCCGAACTCGACGGCTGCAACCGCTGGCAGATCTTCGTCAGGGTGGTCCTGCCCCTGTCCAAGCCGGCACTTACCACGCTGGGCATGCTCGCCTTCCTCGCCAACTGGAACGACTTCCTATGGCCCCTGTACGTGCTGCTCAGCCCGGAGTCGCTGACCCTGCCCGCCGGCCTTGCCAACTTCCAGAACGCCAACAACATCCACTACGACCTGCTGATGGCGGGAGCGGTGATCGCGAGCGTCCCCGTCCTTCTGCTGTACATCGTGGCCCAACGCTGGGTCATCGAAGGAGTCTCCCGATCCGGCCTCAAGGGCTAGCTGTTCTGTCTCGGGAATGTATGGACGGGTGACGCAGGTCTCGGGTGAAGAATCTTGGCATGGTTGAGGGCCTTCTGGCCTGGTGTGGATTGCCACTTCCGCACCGGCGACCAAAAGGCCCTCGTGCCACGCCGTAAGGCACCCCGACGGAGACAGGACGGCTGCGCCTGGCCCGCTGCGTCGTCGAGAGCGGCTGGCCGCTTCGCCGGGCCCCGCCGAAACGCTTCCGGGTCTGGCCCACCACCGCCCAGCGCTGGGCCCACCGCTACCGCATCCTGGGAGAGGCCGGCACGACGGACCTTGCGCAGTTCAAGGAGTTCCGCGTGCAGCCGCGGACAGACGTCGGCCTGGGTCCGGTCCCGCAGCCGGCGCCAGGCCGTCACGCCCGAGCTGCCCACACGCCGGCGGGCACGTCCCACCGAGGCCACACTCTTGCGCCGCACGGACAACCCGAGGCCGGCCTGAGTGTCGGTGCCTTCGAGCGGGCTGCGGCGGCAGCAACGGGCCATACGTTTCCACAAGTGATCAGGGACAAGACGTCGGACCCGGAGGCCCTGCCGACGAAGATCATCAGCTGTCAGCCGACACGCTGATCTAATTTTGAAAGGATCAGTGAGTATTTTCAGCGTTGCTTTCCAGGGTGAGGATGGCTTTGGCTGCTGACGACAGGCGGTTGGGGCTGCAGCGGGCGTGACGGAAGATGCGCCAGCGCTTGGGGGTGGCCATGCCGCACGGGATACCGGAGCCGTGCGTGCGCCCGGTTCAGCGATCTTTGCCGGGCGGTGTGTTCTTTGCGGGCTGGGCGCGGGTTGGCGTGGTGAAGGTGCCGCCGGCGCCGAGGTAGGCCAGGTCGGCCAGAGCGGGGATGCCGAGGCGGACGCAGGTGGCCACGATGCGGTGGGTGCGGGCCGCGGTCAGATCGTGGGTGCGGCCTGGAAGAGCGCGGGAGATCCACACGATCTCGCCTTGTGGGTCGGTGATGGCCTGGAGGTTCACGCCGTGGCGGCGATGTTTGCCGGAGTAGTCGGCGCGTCCGTCGTCGACCCGGTCGCACTCGGCGAGCGTGCGGTCCACCAGCAGGTACTCCGTGTCTGCCTCGCGCAGGGCGCGGGTCAGGCCTGGCGCGCGGTGGGCCAGGAGGTCGATGACCGCGTGCACGTAGGCGTGGGCTGTGCCGACGCTGATCCGGAAGCCGGCTGCGATCTGCGCGAGTGTGTCGTGCTTGCGTAGGTACACCAGCGCGACCAGGGCCCGTGGAGTCCGACTCCTCGGCGCGCTCGTGTGACTATCTCGCGCACCGTTCGGCAATGCCGCCGCGACCATCCGGTGCGGGTGCGCCGGTATCCGTCGGATCGAACGGACTTCGAGTGGGCGTTGGTGCGCACGGCTCTGTCGGTGCTGGCCTGTCTGGAAGGCCGCGGTGGCCGCCCGGAGGGGTACTGCCACCGGGAGATGCCGGATGCCGTGTTCTATCTGGTCCACAACGGCATCAAGTGGCGGGCGATGCCCGCAGATTCCCCGGCGTGGGACCAGGGGTATGCCTTCTTCCGCCGTTGGCGCGACGGCGCGTTGGTCACCGAGCTGCACCACCGGCTGCGCGGCCGGGTCCGCGAACCGGTCGGGCGGAACCGCCGGAGCCGCGGCAGTCCCAGACGCAGCCCTTCGCAGCGATGACCGTGCCGTCGCCGGGCATTGTCACAGGCGCGGGCTAGTGTGCTGCGGGACCCACAGGTAGCCCCAACCTGGGAGAAGGCTCGCATGGCCAAGTTGATCTACATGTTCAATGTGTCCCTGGACGGCTACATCGCTGACGCGGACGGCAATTTCGACTGGGCGGTACCGGACGAGGAGTACTACTCCTTCATCAACGACGTGCTGCGGCCGGTCGGGACCTACCTGTACGGGCGCCGGCTGTACGAAATGATGGCTGTCTGGGAGACCGACCCCTCCATCGCGGGCCAGTCGCCCGGGGCGCGGGCGTTCGCGGGGATCTGGCAGGCGGCCGACAAGGTCGTGTACTCCAGGACGCTGGAGTCGGCCTGCACCACCCGGACCCGGGTCGAACGGGACTTCGACCCCGAGGCGGTTCGGCGGCTGAAGGCATCTTCCGAACGTAACCTCGCCGTCGGCGGGGCCGCCCTCGCCGCCCACGCGATCGCCGCAGGGCTGGTGGACGAGTACCACCTGTTCGTCGGCCCCGCCGTGCTGGGCGGCGGCAAGCCCTTCCTCCCCGACGGGGCCCGGCTCCGCTTCGAGCTCCTGGACGAACGCCGGCTGACCAGCGGCGTGGTCTACCTCCGCTACCGCACCCAGCCGTGAGACCCGGTGCCGCCGGGCCGGGGCAGATCGGGTGCGCCGGGTTCCTCAGCCGGTCTGCCCCTGGAGGACCTGGCGGGCGATCCTCAGCTGCCTGTCCCGCAGCGCGCTGCGGTCCTTGAGCAGGTCGGGGTGATCGTCGAGCCAGCGCTGCTGCATCACGGCGAGTCTGGCGTAGGCGGTGCGCAGGTATCCGGTGTCCTGCTTGCCGCCTTGGTTGCGGGGTGGGCGCGGATGTCCGCGTCGGGCGGCAAGGCTCTGATCAGGTCGAGGGGGTCTTCGGCCTGGACGCGGTTGGTGAGCATGCACTGCCGCCAGCTCTCGTTCGCCTTGCGGAAGAGGGAGTCGTGCTTGAGCCACCGTCACGCCGACAGCGCTGATCTGTGGAGCTGGCTCGTCATTGCCGCCCACACTCAGCTCCGCCTCGCCCGCCCCCTCACTGTGGACCTGCGCCGACCCTGGGAGCGATCCGCCGAGCCTCGCCGCCTCACCCCCGCCATAGCACGGAGGGGGTTTCGCAACGTCCGCACGACTGCAGCCCGTCCCGCAGCCGCACCGAAACCGTCCAAGCCGGGCCCAGGACGGCCTCCCGGCACGAAGAACAAGCACCGGGCCAAGCACCACGACGTCGGCAAGACCGTCAAACGGACCGAAGCACGCACACGGGTCGGCGCACGAGAGCGGGCGCTGTTGGCCGAGCTGGAGCAGGTGCAGCAGCAGGTCAAGCAGATGGACACAAAGGTTGTCGTGTTTGCGTCATGAAGCCAGCCCGGCGGTGACCAGGGATGTGGAACCCTGTACCACGCCGGGACGAAGCAGCTTGCCGCCGGACGATGCTCGTCCTGTTGTGCCACCCGGGGAACGCAAGGGGCCTCCGGCCGGCGGCGGTGCCGGCCGGAGGCCCCTCGCGTGCGGTACGTGCGGGCCGCGTGCCTCAGCCGTCGTTCTCCGCCGACGGGATGTAGGCGCCCGGTACGTCGTCCGGCGCGAAGATCTCGTGCTCGCCGGGGTACGGCTCCGTCCAAGCGTGCGTCCGGTACCAGGTGAGGTGGTTCAGCTGCGCCGGGTTGGCGAAGTCGGGCCTGGCGTCGGGGCCGGTCAGTCGCTGCCGGGACTGCCAGTCCTCCCACTGCTCCGCGAGGGCCTTCTTGCCTGCCGGCACCTTCGTCGACGGGACGGCCGCGGCGTTCGGGTCCTGCGGGGCCGGGGTGTCCAGGCCGCAGGCGGGTGCGGTCTTCACGCCGTCGGTCAGCGGGGTCCGGTTGGGCAGCGCGGTGAAGGGGGTGTAGTCCGCCTTCTTGGTGAACGCGCCGAACATCGGGGTGGCCGCGCTGTCCTTCTGGTTCATCGGGTGGATCCCGAGGATCTGCTCGATGGTGCGGATCATCGTGATCTGCGAGTAGTAACGGCTGTCGACGGTGCCGTGCCGGGCCCAGGGGCTGATGATCTGGATCGGGGCCCGGTGGCCGTCGACGTGGTCGAGGCCGGCCTGGGAGTCGTCCTCGACCACGAAGATCGCGGAGTCCTTCCAGTACTTGCTGTGCGAGATCTCGTCGACGATCCGGCCGACCGCGAGGTCATTGTCCGCGACCTGGGCGGCGGGGCCCGCGGTTCCGCCGGTGTGGTCGCTGGAGAGCCAGAACATGTTCAGGTTCGCCGGACCGTTCTTCTCGAAGTCCCGCTTCCATATCTCGGCGCGGTAGACGTCCGGGACGCTGGTGTCGAACTTCGGGAAGCCGGGCACCGAGACGCTGTTGAGCGAGGGGATGGGCGAGGACGACACCAGGTTGTAGGCGGTGTCCTGCCCGGTGGCCCGCATGTTCTTGGTGTCGCAGTACAGGTTCTGCCAGGTCGCGCCGGCCGGCTTGGTGAGGAACTGGTGGAACTCGCCGAAGTCCCGCACGCTCTTGCCGGCCGCCTGCGCGCCGCTCCAGATGAAGCCGGTGCGCTGGTGGCCGAGGGCGTCGTCCTCGGTGTCGTAGCTGCGCGCGTACTCACCGGCGGAGGACTCGGTGTACTCCGGGTTGTCGGCCTGCATCAGCCAGTTGTGGCCCTCGGCGGAGTTCGTGCCGATGTCGTACGTGTTGTCGTACAGGCCGAACTGCCGGGTCAGCGCGTGCTGGTTCGGCGTCACGTTCTCGCCGAACTCCGCCAGCGACGGGTCGCCGTTGCCCTGCGGGATGTCACCGAAGACCTGGTCGTAGGTCCGGTTCTCCTTGACGATCATGAACACGTGCTTGATCGTCGACGGGTCGCCGAGCCGCTTCGGGACGGCCACCGGCTTCGCGTGGCCCTTGTCCTTGCCCTTGTCCTTCGCGAGCTTGACCGAGCCGTTGGTCCAGCCGTTCTGCTGGAAGACCTTGGCCGTCTGCGCCTTGATGACCTTCTCGCTCGGCAGCGTGAACCGCTGGACACTCGAGGTGGTGTCGTGGGTCCCGCGCCCGGCGCTGCCGGTGGGCCGGCGGGCGTCGATGCCGCGGGTGTTGGAGACCACGACCTGGTCGCCGACGGTGGCGATCTCCGCGGGGAAGTAGTCCGTCGGGAGGAGGCCGACGTAGCTGACCGGCTCTTGAGGGGAGTCGTACCGGTATACGGCGACCGCGTTGGCGCGGCCCAGCGTCACCAGCAGGTGGCCGTCGTCGGTGAGCGTGACGGCGTTGGGCTCGTAGCCCACCGACGACTCCGGCCACGGCTGGGTGGCGATGGTCTGCACGACCTTGTTCTTGCGGGTGTCGATGACCGACACGTCGTTGGTGGCGGTGTTCGTGACGAACAGCGCGCCCTTCTTGGCGTACAGGGCGGTCGGGTGCAGACCCACGTCGATGCTCGCGACGGCGGCCGCCGGGTCGGCGAGGTCGATGACGCTGACTGTGCCGGTGGTGGTCGCGCCGGTCTTGGGGTCGGCCGGCACCTGGGTGCCGTACGAGTTGATCGTCGTCTCGCCGGGCTTCGCCGGCCGGCCGCCCTCGTTGCTGACGTACAGCTTGGAGCCGACCACGACCATGTCACGCGGGGCGTTGCCCACGGCCCAGCTCTGCTTGACGGTCCCGGTGGCCGCGTCGATGGCGACCACGCGGTTCTGGCCGTTGACCGCCGCGTACACGGTGGAGCCGTCGGAGGAGAACACCGGCTCGCCCACCAGGGCGTGCTTGGAGCCGTCAGCCGGGATGGTGACGGACGTCGGGTTGGCGAGGCTGCCGTCGGGGTTGACGGTGAACCGCGTGTAGCCGTCGGTCTGGCCCAGCCACAGCTGCGTGCCGTCGGGCGAGTACGTGGGTCCCTCCTGCCCCACGCTGTTGCTGGCGATGCGCAGGTTCGCGGACGCGGAGTTGCCGACGAGCTGCTGGACCTTCCAGCTCTTCAGGTCCACGACGGCCAGCGCCACGCCGCCGTCGGTGACCGAGGCCGCGAGGTGGGTGCCGTCCGGGCTGACCGAGGACGACATGATCTTGCCGTTGTCGATGACGAGGCGCTCACCGTACGGGGCGATGTACTGGTCGCTGGAGACGACCTGACCGCGGTCGGTGACCTGGCCGACCTGGTCGTGGTCGAACTGGGTGGTCTGCGCGAACCCGATCCCGGTGCCGGTGGCGAGGACGACGGCGGTCGCGGCAGCCAGCGTGAGGCTTCTGCGGCTGCCGAACCGACGGCCGAGGAGGGCGTGGGTGTCCCTCTCGGCGCCCGTGCGGCGGCGGCGAGTGACCTGCATCTTGAGTTATCCCTTCGGGGAGGTGGCGAGCAGTTCGACGTTGCCGTCGAACTGCCAGAGCGGGTTCGGCGCGTCCCCCACGGGGGTCCGCACCAGGAAGTAGCCGTTGACTTCCTTCGGTCCGTCGCCGTCGGCGACGTACCGCCCGTCCGGAGTGACGTCGAGCTGGTAGATGGCCTGGCCCGTGGTCGCGACGTCGGGGAGGTGCCAGGAGACGACGCAGCGCCAGTCGTTGCCGGCGCCTTCGGCGCCGTTCGCGACGCCGCCCTTGGTGCACGCCGCCGTGGTCTTGAGCTGGTTCTCGGTGACGGCGGGGCGGTTGAGCTGGTCGGTCTGCATGCGGTACAGGTGCGCGAAGGCCGTGGCGACCGAGCGCTGCACCTTCTCCTGCTCGATCCCGGAGCCCGTGGCCGGGGTCGCGACGGTGACGACGGCGACCGTCGCCGCAAGCAGCCCGGCCAGCGGCAGGGCTCCGACGAGGAGCGCGCGGCGCGCCGAACCGTCGTCGGTCAGGTTGGTGAAGTCGCGCCGCAGGAAGAGCAGATAGGCCAGGACCGTCGCGGTCACGGCCCACACCAGGCTGACCGCGATGCCGATGAGCAGCGGTGCGAGCTGCTGGGGGCCCGTGAACAGGCCGTTCCAGGAGATGAAGGCGTATCCGGGCAGGGCCAGGCGTACGGCGACGGGGAGCGGCATCATCTGCGCGAGCTGCATCGCGAGGGCGACGAGCGCGGGCAGCAACAGCCCCATCGGGGAGCGCCCGAGGGCGATGGAGCCGAGCAGTCCGATCCCGGCCAGGGCCAGGGTCGGGGCGAGGGCGCAGGCCCAGGCGAGGAAGACCTGCCCGGCGGCGTCGGACGGCGTCAGCAGGTGGCCGTCGAGACCCACCAGGGGCTGGTTGCCGACCGCCACGACCCCGCCGACCGCGCTGGAGCAGGCCATCCCCATCACGAGCAGGAGCAGGACGGTGAGGCTGGCCAGCGCCTTCGCCGCGAAGATCCGGCCCGGCGAGCGGACCGCCACCAGCAGGTGGCGCCAGGTGCCGAGCCGGTCCTCGGAGGCGAACACGTCGCCGGCGACCAACGAGGTCAGCAGCGGGAGCGCCCAGGTGCCCGCGAAGCCGAGCACCACCAGCGGCCCGGCCCATGCCGTCGCGTGCATCCAGCGGCCGAAGAGGGTGTCGACGGGGAGCGTGCCCTGCTGGCTCACCGCGGCGACGAAGAGCGCCGGCGCGATCCAGCAGGCCAGGACCAGCAGGCGGATCCGCCACTGCGAGACCAGCTTGACCAGCTCGAAGCGGTAGCCGCGCGACACCGGGACGCGGCGGGTGGGGACAACGTTGTCGGCGACGACGGTCGCGGCGGTCATCGACCGGCCTCCTGCGGCTGGGTGAGGGCGAGGAAAGCCGCCTCGAGCGGGGAGACGACGGGTGCGAGTTCGCGCAGAGCGATGCCCGCCCGCACGAGAGCCACCACGAGGTCGTCGAGGGCGGGCACCAGCGCGCGCACGACGAGCACATTGGCGTCGTTCCGCGGGCCGGCGTCGTCGACGACGCGGACGCCGTCCGTGGCGAGGGCCAGTTCGCGGGCGGCGTGCGCGTCGGAGGTGAGCAGCCGGTAGTCGAGTTCACGGTTCTCGGCGGCCAGTTTGCCCAGCGGGCCCGAGAAGACGACCCGCCCGGTGGCGAGGATGGTGACCTCGGAGCACAGCGCCTCCAGCTCATCCATGCGGTGGCTGGACAGCACGACGGCGGTCCCCTTGTCCGCGAGCCGGGTGAGGACTTCGTAAACGTGTTTCTTGCCCGCCGGGTCCAGGCCGTTGGACGGTTCGTCCAGCACGAGCAGCCGGGGCCTGGTGAGCAGGGCGGCGGCGAGCCCGAGCCGCTGGCGCATGCCGAGCGAGAACCCGCGGACCCGGTCGTCGGCGACGTCAGTGAGGCCGACCTGGGCCAGTACGTCGTCGATCCCGGCCGTCCGCGCGTCCTGCCCGCGGAGCGCGGCCAGCGCGGCCAGGTTCTGCCGGGCGGTGAGCGACGGGTAGAGGCCGGGCCCGTCCACGAAGCCGGCGACACCGTCGGGCGCGGCGAGCGCCCGCCCGACCGGCGTGCCCAGGATCTCGAGACCGCCGCCGTCGGCGACCGCAAGGCCCAGCAGCAGGCCGAGCAACGTGGTCTTGCCCGCGCCGTTCGGTCCGACCAGGCCGTGTATCTGTCCCTGTGTCACGTCGAGGTCGACGCCGTCGAGCGCGACGACGTCCCCGAAGCACTTCGTGATTCCGCGAGCACGGACCGCGAGGAGTGTGTCCATGAGTCCCTTCTTCCTCAACGCCCATGGACCTTAGGGAGGATGTGGGCCCCCGCCAGGGACGGTCGGTTGAATGGCCATTGAACGTATCGTCAAGACATCGGCAAGTCCGGGTGCGCGAAGTGTGCGTCATCGAGACGGACTTGGACAGAACAGGTCGTGGGGCGCAGGGCGCAGGGCGCGGGCCGGGGCCGGATGGGCGGGCGGCCCGGAGGATTCAGCAGCCATGTACGTTGGCTCGCGGTCTCCTGGGGTGCGGCCCGAGATCCGGCATACGACTTCAGCGCCCTCGCGTCGGGGAACCGTGCCCGGTCGTCGCCCAGCTCGGCGAGCACGCGGGCCCCGAGCACGGGATCCGCGCCCATCACCCGGGCCTCCGGCAAGAAGCGTTTCGTCGGCCGCCGGTTCGTCAAGAACAATCGATTATCAACGCTCTTCCTCGGGGCCTTCGCCGCCCTCACCGCCTCGCCGGGAGCGAACGCGCACTACCGGCGCCGACGCGCGCATGGTGATTGGCATGCCGCCGCACAAAGGCACTTGCTGAACCGCTTCCTCGGCCAGCTCTATTACCGCCTCAAGACCCGACAGCAATTCGACGAACGGCCCGCCTTCGCACCGCTCCTGTCACCCCCAACCGAGCGGGGGTGGGCTTGACTTCTTAGCCCCCTGAGATGTCTTTGGGGGCCCTGACATGGGAGCCGTCGATCGCGCAGTGGTCCATCTCGAGCAAGCCGGCCTTGCGTAGTTCGACGAGGAGTTCCGTGGGCAGCCGGGGCCAGCCTCCGGCTTCGTTTCAGTCCCGCAGGCGGCGCCAGGCGGTGACGCCCCAGCAGCCCACCACGCCGGCGGGGATGTCCCGCCAGACCACACCCTCGCGCAGTACATAGACGATGCCCGCACGTGCAACACGGTCAGGCACCCGAAGCCGGCTTGGGTTCCTATGCCTTCGGGCGGGCTGCTGCGGCAGCAGAGGGGGCTATGCGTTCCCACAGGTCATCGGGGACAAGATCATCAGACACCTCGCAGACCCTGCCGACGAAGATCTCCGACTGCCAGCCGACGCGCCGATCCCATTCTGAAACGATCAGTAAGCGCTTGGCCGCAGGTTCGAGTCCTGGGGGCACCGCACGCCTCTCCCCCAGGGAGGGGGTTTTCGGCTGCTGAGGGCATGTGTGGCCCCATGCAAAACGACGCTGGTCACTGTGATCGCGGTAGGGTCCGGCGCTGTCGGCTCTCACCGGGTTTCTGCGGGTCGCTGTGGCACATACGTGGCGAAGGCTCCCGGGCCCGGTGACTCAGGGCACCTGGAGCAGGTCCCCGCATCCGTCCCGCTCGGCGCAGTCGTCCGCCGCGCCGGTGAGGACGAACCGGAGCACGAGGCGAGAGCCGCCGTGACTGGCGCAACTGGCGGGCGCGTCCGCTCTGCGGAACCGAGGTGCCGTTGATGCTGCGGGCGGGGCCGGAATCACCGAGTGGTGCCCGACCAACCGGGCCAGTGGACGCGCTGCCGGACGAGTCTCCAGCGGACTACTGCTTGCGCCCCCATGGCTGCCACTGCCCTCGCTCGGTATGGGCGGCCAGTGGGTGGGCGGGACCGTCAGCCTTGCGCCAGCTGGCTATTGCACCCCACATAAGAAGGCCGCTGAAGACGAGGCTGCCGATCAGTCTGGGCCCATCGGTGGCCTTGGACACTGCGATGAGGCCGCCAAGAGCGTTGAAACCGAGGAACAGAGCCAGGAGGATCCACAGAACCTTCCGCATGGGGCCGGGCTGCGTCGGGTCAGGCTGCGTCGGGGCAGGCCCACGGCCCAGGGCTCTTCGCCATGCGCTGCGGGCACCGAAGCCGAGCCCGACAGTGATGGGGCCGAAGATGATCGCAGCGGGAATGACTTCAGCAGGACCGATTCGGTCACCGACGATGACAACGGCGCGGAGGATCAGGGCAGTCGGCGCGACGGTGATCAGGCTGAGAGCGGCGGCGAAAACGGCCCAGGGCATGGATTTCATGGCGGCACCTTAAACCCCTGCTGGCTTGCGACGTTACCCGGTACAGGCCCACGCGGGGCGCGACGCCGGCCGCCGTCAGCAGCGTGGCGCAGCTGTGCCGGGCATCTTGCAATCGGATGACGCGAAGGCCGGAACGCAGCCGGCTCTGCCGACAGTCCACGCTGCCGGCGGAAGCCGCCACGGGCCCGGAGGATACCGAGGCGCGGGCCGGGAGGATCGCCGACCGGCAGGTCGATTCCGGACGGCTCGTGCGTTTGGTGCCGGCCGTGGTCCGGCGTGTCGATGAGCACATCTGCAAAGCCCTGCGGACACGCGGGTTGGAGTGGCTGCCGCAGGAAATCGTGGAGTTGGACCGCAATCCGGACCCGTCTCCGCTGTCTGCTGGGGAGGCCACCTTTTTGCCGTCAATGCTGTACTGCTCGGCGGCCCTGCCGTCACGCTGCAGGGGGATCGGGGACGTCGTCCGGGCTGTCCAGGCGCCCGGGCCGAATCCCTTCGCCTCGCTTGCCGAGTTCACCTTCGACGACGCGCCCGACAGCGCTCCCGCCGTGTTCGGCTCAGGCGGCGGCTTTGCGCTGCTCCCCGAAGGGCGCGACCACCGTGGTAGAAGCCGCCCATGTTCAGCAGGACCACCGGCCTGCCGTCCAGTCCGTGCTTCCTCAGCTCCAGGACCTCGGACACCTCGTCCAGCGTTCCCAGGCCGCCGGGCAGCACCACCACCGCGTCCGACCGGGCGAGCAGCAGCGCCTTCCGTCCGGTGAGATCCGCGGCGAACACCATCTCGTCGGCGTCCTCCCTGGCCCAATGGCGGAGAAGGCCGACCGAGATCCCCACGAGCCGGCCTCCGGACTCGCGCACCGCGTCGGCGACGACCTTCGTCAGCCCGGCGTCGGACCCTCCCCACACCAGCGTGTGGCCGCCCCTGCCGAGCAGTTCCGCGAACTCACGGGCCGGCCGGGTCCAACGCTCGTCGAGGTCGGCGGCGGACAGGAAGACCCTGATGTTCAAGGCGGGGGGAACGGTCGACGTCATGGTGCCGACCGTACGTGCGCGGCGGCGTGCCGATGCGGTCCATTCCGCGACGGAAGTCCGGACCAATTCGCCCGCCCCGGAACGGCGGAGACGACACAGGCGGGGCCCCTCGGGCAGGTCGGGTGACCTGCCCGAGAGGCCCGGTGCTGCGGGACGACCGCGTCAGTGGCCCGCGGAGTTCCTGACGTGCAGGGCGACCGGGATCGGCGGCACCCAGTACGGCGTGTCGGTGCGCAGGATCACCGACGCCGTCCAGTCGCCGGGAGTCCGGAGGCCGCGGGCGTCGAGCGTGACCGTGAACGTCGCGCTCGCGCCAGGGCGCAGCGTCAGGCACCCGGGGTTCTCCGAAAGCCAGGACACATCGGTCTCCGTCTGGTCCCAGCCCGGCAGTTGCCGGGCGGTGGCCACCGGGACCGGGAAGCGGCTCTGGTTGCTGCCGCCGACCTGGTACATCCCCGGGGCCCCGCCGCCGCGGTAGAGCGCGGTGGGGGAGTCCGGCAGACGGGTCCAGGTGTCGGTGCCAGGGTCGTAGGCGTAACCCTCGGGGGTGAGGACGCGGTTGATGCCGACCCGCTTGAAGCCGCCGGAGACCAGGAGCCGTCCGTTGGCGGCGGCGTACGAGGCGGTCGCCAGGCCCGTGGGCATCGCGGCGACGGGCTGCCAGCTGTCGGAGGCCGGGTCGTAGACGTAGGCCGCGCCCGTCTCGACGTACTCGTGGTTACCGCCGGCACAGTACAGCTTGCCGTTGATCGCGCCGCACGACTCCCAGCTGACGGTCTGCGGGTAGTCGGCCGCCCGGGACCACGTGCCGGTGGCCGGGTCCAGCACGGATACGGTGCTGGAACAGTCGGTGTTGGTGCATCCGCCGACCACGTAGAGGCGGCCGCCGAGCACGGCCCCCGCGGCGCCGTAGCGGCCCTCGGGAATGTCCGGGCCCTTCGACCACGTGTTCCGCGCCGCGTCGTAGACCTGGGTGGTCGCGCTGACCTGCTCGCCGGGTCCCCAGCCGCCCACGGTGTACAGGAGGTCGCCGATGAAGCCGTGCGCGGTGGCCTGGCGCGGTTCGGGCGCGCTCGTGCCGCGGTTCCAGGTGCCCGCCGCGGGGTCGAGGACGTACAGGTCGCCGGTCGGGGTGTCGCCGTCGCCCGTGCCGAGCGCGGAGTACAGCCGTCCTCCGTGGCTCTCCACCGCGTTGTCCATCACCGGGACCGGCAGGTCAGGCAGGGAACGCCAGGCGGTGCCGGGCGCGGCGGTGTCCGGACCGGTGCCGGTGCGCTCGCCGAGCCGGAGGGTGAGCGGAGCGGTGCCCGTGTTGCGCACGGTGACCTTCCGGGTGACCGTGCCGCCGGGCGTCGTGGTCGCGTCGATGCCCGTGACGTGTGTCGACAGGCGCCCCGCTTTCAGCGCGAACGAGGCCTGCGACGTCCGGTCGGCGGGAACCGCGACCGTGCGGGAGGCCGTGCTGTAGGAGGGCTTGCCGGCGGCCACCTTGTGGCCGCCGTTGCCGGGGACGAACAGGCGGTACAGGCCGTCGCCGACCCGCGGGTCACCCGCGGTGGCCAGGGTGGGAGCCACCGGTCCGTCGCCGGAACCGGACCGTACCTGGGCGCCGATCAGCCCGCGCCGGGTGTTGGCGTCGGTGACGAGACCGGTGAGCATCCCGCCCCGGACCGGGGTCAGGACGCGCTCGGCGACCGTCACGTCGTCGATGGCCCACAGTTGGCCGGGACCGGTGAAGTGGAAGCGGACCTGTACCGCGCGCTCGCCGGCCCAGGCGGTCAGCGGGATCTCCACCCGTCCGCTGCCCCACCCCTGGTCCTGGTGCCACACCGTGGTCCAGTTCCTGCCGCCGTCGGCGGTGACCTCGACGTCACCGCTCTGCTCAGCGGAACCCTCGTAGTCGGTGCTGAAGGCCAGTTCCGGATCGCCGGCGCGGCCGAAGTCCCAGACCGGGCCGGTCAGTACGGTGTCCATGGCCACGTCCCAGCCGGCGTGGTCGTTGTCCGCGACGGCGAACCCTCCCGAGCCGCCGGTGTTGTTGCCCCGGCCGCCCGGGTCGCCGAACGACCAGCCGTGCCCGGTGCCCGCGAGGTCGGTCACGCTCCAGCCCTTGGGCGCGCCGGACGTGGAGTCGAAGGGCTCGGTCCCCAGCGTGTCCACGCGCAGCCGGTACGCCGGGTTGTCGGTGGCCCAGGTGTCGGCGGGCAGCCCCAGCCCGACCTTCAGGTCCGTCCGGCGCACGTCCACCGTGCGGGTCAGGGACAGGTAGTCGGGGTCGTCGCCGACCACGTGCAGGGTGTACGTGTGGTTCTCGGGCAGATCGAGGCGGTACGCGCCGGTGACGGCGTCGGACCACACGGGGGCTCCCGGAACGCCGTCGACGGTGATCTTCGCGTGCAGCGGCCAGCCGTGCCCGGAGGCGTCGGTCACGGCGCCCGACACGCGGTGGGTGGCGAGCTTGAGCAGCGCGAGGTCCCGGGTCGCCGAGGCGCCGTCGGCGACGTCGACCTGCGTGGCCGTGCCCGGCGCGTAGCCGTAGGCGGTGACGGCGAGTTCGTGGCGGCCGGCGGGCAGCGCGAGGGTGTAGTGGCCCGTGCTGTCCGTGGTCGTGGAGAACAGGCCGCTCCTCACCGTCGCCGCGGCGACGGGTGCGTGCGAGGACCGGTCGGTGACGGTGCCGGAGAGCGTGCCGTGCGGCCCCATGCGGAAGGCGTTGAGGCCGTGGGGGGTGCCGAGGCCGGTGGGGCCGTCGTAGCCGGGGCCGGCGGTGCACAGGTAGGCGGGCGCGCAGCGGCCGTTGCTGCCCTCGGTGACGTCGTTCAGGCCGCCCGCGGCGTACGGGTAGACGTTGGGGTGGGTACCGGCGACCGGGGCGCCGGCGTTCGCGTACACACCGGCGATGATCGGCGCCGAGGCGCTGGTACCGCCGGCCACGCCCCAGCCGCCGGAGCCGTAGCTGTCGTACACCGCGACGCCTGTGGCGGGGTCGGCCACGGCCGAGACGTCGGCAACGGTGCGGCCGGGGCAGCCGGTGTCCTGCTGGAAGGCAGGCTTGGGCTCGTGGAGGGAGCAACCGGAGCCGGCGCCGCCGCCGTCGTGGTCCCACACCGACTCGGTCCAGCCGCGGGACGTAGTGGCGTCCTTGGTGAGCGAAGTGCCGCCGACCGCCGTGACGTACGGGGAGGCCGCGGGGTAGGCGACGCCGTAGCGGGAGTCGCCGGACGAGGCGATGATCGCGACGCCCGGGTGGTCGTAGTGGACGTCGAGGGCGGACTCGGCCGGGTCCTCCGGGTAGAAGGCGTAGTTGGAACCGTAGGAGTTGGAGACGTACTGCGCACCGAGCGCCACGGCCTGGTCCACGGCGGCGCCGAGGTCGTCGCTGGTCGGGGTGTCGGCCTCGACAAGGACGATGCGGGCGTTCGGGGCGATCGCGGAGACCATGTCGAGGTCGAGGGAGATCTCGGTGGCCCAGCCCGGATCGGGGTCGGGGTAGGCGGTACCGCCGCGCTGGTCGGCCTTGGTGAAGCAGCCGTTGGCGGTGGTGCAGGCGGGCAGGCCGTACTGGGCGCGGTAGACGGCCAGGTCGGCCTCGGCGTTGGGGTTGTCGTAGGCGTCGACGATGGCAATCGTGCGTCCCGCGCCGCCGTTCGCGGGCAGGTCGTAGGCGCTGAGCAGTTCGGACGGCCCGAAGCCGTCGGGGGCCTGTCCGGCCGTCCGGAACCCCTTCCGGGCCGGGACGTCGGTGCGTCGCAGGCCGAAACAGGTGAATTCATGCGGTTTTGCCGGTCCGCAGAGCGGCTCGACGTGGCCCGGCTGGGTACGGGCGGACGCCTTCGGGGCCGGAAGGGCGGACTCCGCGGCGGCCGCCGGAGCCGGTCCCGCGGCGCCCAGCGCGGCGAGCGCGGCGATCACCGTCACGCTGGCCGTCCCCGCACGGGAGGGCGACCGTCGCCCCCGTCGCGGAGTGATCCAGTTCAATATGGACAAATCACAACTCCTGTGTACATCCTGCGCGGCGGCACACACCGCCCCTGGATCAATGAGTTGCGTGGCGGACCGGAAAAGTTCACCGAACTCTCGATATTTCTTCGGGAAATTCTCTCCGGACGCCGCCGGACCCTCTCAGCCGGGGTCCACCAGCCAGCCCCGCACCTGACGCCGCGCGTTGTGCAGGCGGGACTTCACCGTGCCCATGGGGACGCCGAGCTGCTCCTCGATCTCCCGGTACTCCATCTGACAGATGTCGCGGTACACCAGGGGCGCGACGAGCTCCGGACTGACGCTCTCCAGGCGCTCCAGCGCCTCCAGCAGGTCGATGCGCGTGCCGGCGATCACGCTCGTCCGGCGCGGATCGGGCGTGTCGGTGTCCGTCACGGACAGCGACTGCTCACCGCGCCGGCGCTTGAGTTCGCGGTACTTCTGCCGGCAGCAGTTGGCGACCACCGTGTACAGCCAGGTGTGGAACCGGCTGCGGCCCTCGAAGGTGCCGATCTTGCGGGCGACTTGGAACAGGACGTCCTGTGCCGCCTCCTCGGCGTCCTCCCGGTGCACCAGGAAGCGGCCGCATCGCCGCAGCACCTCCGGCCGGATCCGCCCCAGCAACAGGTCCAGGGCCGCGGAGTCGCCGGCCGCCGCGCGCGCCGCGAGTTCCTCTGTCCCCTGGTCGGACGTCACGGGGGTCCTCCTCAGGTCGGTGGGCGCCCGGTGCATGATATGCCTATGCCCCCACCTGATCAGATCGGCCGTTATCGGCTTGTGCGGCCGCTCGGAGCAGGGGCGTTCGCGATGGTGTGGCTCGCGCACGACGACACCCTGGAAGCCCCCGTCGCGGTCAAGGTGATGGCGGAGAACTGGGCGTACCGCATGGATTTGCGCGAGCGCTTCCTCGCCGAGGCCCGGCTGCTGCGCAAGGCCGCCTCCAGCCGCCTGGTGCAGGTCTTCGACATGGGAGAACTTCCCGACGAACGCCCTTATTTCGTAATGGAGTACGCGGACCGGGGCACGCTGGAGGACCTGCTCGCCGACGGCCCGCTGCCCCTCCACGACGCACTGCGGCTGACCGCGGAGGCCGCCCGCGGTGTGGCAGCCCTGCACAAGGCGGGCGTGGTGCACCGGGACATCAAACCGTCCAACGTCCTGATCGGCACCGCACGGGACGGCACGCAGCGGATCCTGGTGGCCGATCTTGGTCTGGCCAAGGCGCTCGCCCAGGCGTCGGGCCTGACGATGGTCGCCGGGTCGGCCGGCTACATGGCGCCGGAGCAGGCGACCCCCGACGGGGGCGTGGACGTGCGGGCCGACGTCTACGGGCTCGGGGCCGTCCTCTACCACCTGCTGACCGGGACGGTGCCCGGCCCCGCGGGGCGGATCACCCGGCCCGACCGGCTCCGCCCGGGCCTGCCGGCCGAGGTACGGCGGGCGGTGCTACGCGCTCTGCGGACCGACCGCAGGAAGCGCTGGCCGGACGCCGGGCATTTCGCAGCCGAACTGGAGGCACTGGCAGCACGTCATGGCCGTCCCGTCACCGGCGGGGCACTGCGGCGGCTCGGGGAGCACCGGCGCGCTTCGGTGCTCGCGCTGTGCGCCGTGCTGGCGGCAGCGGCGACCGGCGCCGGCCTGCTCGCCACCCGTACCGCTCCGCCCCGGACCCCGGCGACGGTCGCGGTGAGCGACGCCACCGGGCGGATCACGGTGACGGTGCCCGCGGCGTGGAGCCGCGAACTGGTCGGGGGCGGGTGGAACCCGAAGGCGCTGGGGCTGCCCGGTGCCCAGGAGCCCGGGCTCGTCATCGCCGCGGACGCCTCCCGCTGGCCGGACCTGGAGGCGCGGGTCGACGGCGTCTTCGTCGGACTGAGCGAGCACGGCGACCTCGCCGGACGCGTCGGCGCCGTCCGGCACGACCTCTGCCGCCGCCAGGAGTCCCGCGGCTACCACGGCACGAAGTGGCGCGGCCGGGTCCGGCACTGGACCGGGTGCGGCACCGCCGGCGGGTCGATCGACGAGATCAGCCTGGGACGTGACGGCGCCGACCAGCCCCAGGTGTACGTCCAGGTCAGGCAGGACGGTGGCGCCGACATGACCGACACCGTCCTCGGCGGCCTCGACGTCGATTGATCATCACGCGGAAGGACCGTGAACTTCTGCCGGACCGGTGGCATCCCACTATGAGGAGGGTCGCCCTCCACTCCGAGGCCCGCCGGCCGCGCGAGGCGTCGCGGCCGCACCACAGGACGGAAAGAGGAACAGACGTGGCGAACCAGCACCACGACGTATCCCCGGCGGGGCAGCACGGCGGCCGCCCGGCGCTCGCCGGCCGCCGCGCACGCCGGACCGGTATCCCCGTCCTTCTGGGCGCCGCCCTCGCGACGGCGGTCCTCAGCGGTTGCGCGAAGGGCGGCGGCAGCGGCGACGTGAGCGCCCCGCGGACGCTCCCCGGCTCGGCGAACCCGGCGAGCGGCGACGCGACGGACTCCGCCCCGGCGGACACGTCCTCCGCCGCGGCGCCGGGCACCACCGCTTCCCCCGCAACCGGCGCCACAGGCAGCACCGGCACGCCCGGCACGTCCGGCACGACGACCACCGCGAACGGCGGCAGCGGTGGCACCGGCGCGACAGGGGCCGGCACCGACCGCTGCCACACCGCGGACCTGCGCGCCGCCATCGGCCCGAACGACCCGGGCGCGGGCCAGGAGAACTTCCCGGTGGTCCTCACCAACCGGTCCTCCCGCACCTGCACCGTCTACGGGTTCCCGGGCCTGGCGTTCGTCAACAGCGCGGGACAGCAGGTGACGGTGGACCCCGAGCGGGACACCGGCCTGCCGAAGCGGCGGGTCACCCTGGCGCCGGGCGCGAGCGCCTGGTCGCCGATGTCGTTCAGCAACCCGGACATCACCGGGGTCACCACGGTGGTCCCGGCGGCCGTACTCGTCACGCCGCCGGACGAGCGCACGTCCCTGCGCGTGCCGTGGAACGGCGGCAAGGTCTCCAACACCGGCAAGGCCTCGGTGCCGCGGCTCGGCCCGCTGCAGGCGGGCACCGGCGCCTGATCCCGCCGGGCCGCGCACGACGGCCCGGCGGCCCCGTCACTCTCCCCCTGCGCCCTCGACCAGCCGGGCGAGGTGCTCCAGGGCCATCCGTGTGCCCGTCTCGTTGTCCTCGCGGGGCACGACATCGGGGATGCCCTCGTGCACGACGACGACGTCGGTCCCGCCGTCCACCGCGGTGAGCGACGTCGTCATCGTCATCGTGCCGTGCAACGCGGCGTCCTCGGTCTCGAACTCGATGACCTCGATGACCAGTTCGTCCGGGACGAGGCGCGCGAAGTGCCCGTGGTAGGTGTCCGTGTGCGCGCCGGACTTCCCCTCGCCCTGTTGCCCGTCGTACGTCAGGGACACCCTGAAGCGGCCGCCCTCGCGGGCCTCGAAGGCGTGGACGTGGCCGCTCATACCGTCCGGGACGCGCCACCGTGCCACCGCCCGCGGGTCAAGGAGCGCCCGGTACACGGCGGCGGGGGTCGCCCGCACGCGGCACGAGACCTGTGTGGAGTACATGCGGGCCACCCTAGACGCCGGTCCGGCCGGGGCAGGCGTCATTCCGTGGGGCGGGAGCGTGCCGGGCAGCCGGACCGTGCCAGGCCGATGGGGGTACGCCCGTGATACCCGTCCGGGCACGACGTCGGCGAACCGTTGGTGGAGCACTGGAAGGACAGTGCCACAAGCATGAACTTGCGTGCCACGCTCGCCATGAGCCCGGGGAGACCGTGGACGTCACCGCGCACCTCGACCGCGTATCGCGTCGCGACTCACGATCGATGGGATCACCGTCGCGCTGCTCAAGACGCTCCTGGTGCTGAGCGGCGAAGGACTCCAGCCTCTGCGTGTAGTCGCGCCGGACAACCTGCGGCAGGGCCGCGCCCAGCACCTCACGGGACGACTCGAGCTCTGTACCGGCGTAGTCCTGGCCGACAAGGTTCCGGAACAGCCGGAGTGCGATGTGCAGGACCTCAGCCACGCCTTCCGCGCCGTTGCCGGGCGGGAGACCGGCGGCCGCTACGGACGCAGCGGCCGGCGGCTCAGTTACCCGAGGCGTGTTCGCGGCCGCAGCCAGCCGGACCAGGATCGCGAGGGCGCGGTGCATACGCGGGATGCGGGTGTTGTCGTGGATCGCGGCCCAGGCCTGCCCCAGGTCCCCGGCCGTGCCGTGGGTTTCGTCGACGACCGCCAGATCAAAGCCGTCCATGCGCTGCCCGTACAGCCGCTTTCCGCCCGCCAGAGCGGCCTCCAACGGACCCCGTACCCGCCCCAGCCCGGATGGGTCGTCGATGTCGTCGCGGTCCACCAGCGACGCGTACGTGGCCAGGACCACCACCGGCCCGACCCCGACCCACAGGGCGAGCCGGACCGGATTGGTCGTGGCCCACACCCCGAGCTGCTCGAGGACCTCGTCGCCTTCCAGCGAGCACACGCCGACCATCGGCCCGCGGTGCCCGACCTGCCGCCACGCCTGCGCGGTCTGCACCAGCAGATCGAGCGTGGGCACCATGACCAGGATCCGGCCGTCCCGGAACAGGTCCAGTGCAGCCATGGCAGCGGTGATCGTCTTGCCCGACCCGGTAGCGGACACCAGTGTGGCCCGCGCCCCCTGCGCGGGCACGGGGGAGCGTGCGGGAAATCCCACCCACGTACGGATGCGGGACTGCGCCTCGACCTGATGCTCGCGTAGCTGCACGAATCTCACGCCTGCTCTTTGTGCTGCGGCGGCGCGGGGACCACCACCCAGTGCTCCCATTCCTGGTCCGCCGTCTCGTCCACGCGCGGACGGTCCACGGCCGGCGAACCGCCCCGCGATGGGGGGCGGGGTCCGGGTGGCTCAGCGCCGAGCCGCCTTCGGCGCCCCACACCGGCCCCGGCGCGGCCCGGCTGTGGGCGTGGCCGCCTGGCCGGTCCTCGGTCAGCGCACGCGTCCGAGGTGGATGACGGTGATGCGGACCTGCTGTTCGCTGATCTCGTACATCACGCGGTAGGCGCCGATGTGGATGCGCAGCAGGTCGGCGCTGCCGAATGCGCCGTCGGGGCGTGGGTCGACGGCGAGATGGTCGACGGCGGCGAACACCTGGCGTACCCCGTCGGGGTCGTCCTTGGCGAGGCGTTCTGCCTGGGCGAGGGCTTCGGGCTCCCAGATGACCTCGTAGCTCACGCCGTGCCCTCGCCGAAGATCCGCCGGTAGGCCTCGTCGTGCGGGACACCGGCGTCCTCACCCCGGGCCTGGCGCGCCCGGTAGGACGCCAGGGCCCGCAGTTCCTGCAGTTCCAGGGCGTCGGCGGGGCTGACGAGTATGGCGACGGTCTGGCCGTGGTCGGTGATGGCGACCGGTTCGCGGGTGGCGCTGACCTCGCGGGCGATGGCACCCAGGCGGGCCCGGGCCTCCACGATCGAGTACGTCGTCTGCGTCATGCACGCTACCTTACATAAGTGTGCACATGTGCGAGGTCGTGCCACGACGCAGGCGCGTACTCGGCGGGCCTCGCCCCCAGCGGGGTCCGGTTCATCCATGAAACGACCCCCGTCGCGGCTTTGTGACGGGCGTCGGGTCGTACCGGATCCCTGCGCCGGCGTTTACGGGATTCCTTACGCGGGTGGGGTTTCTCGTTCGGTGAGGCGCGCGGTGAGGAACGCCCGCTCGGCCTCGTTGCGGGTCAGCTCCCGTGCCCGCCGGTAGGCGGCCGACGCCTCTTCCCTCCGGCCGAGGCGGTGCAGCAGGTCGGCTTTGACAGCCGGTAGGTACTGGTACCCGGAGAGTCGGCTGTCCTGCTCCAGGGCCTCGACCTGCGCCAGCGCGACGGCCGGTCCTTGGGCCATCGACAGCGGTACGGTCCGGTTCAGCGCGACCACCGGTGAAGGCCATAGCGACAGCAGTCTGTCGTAGAGAGCCACGATCTGCGGCCAGTCCGTCTCCTGGTACGTGGGTGCCTGCGCGTACACGCAGGCGATCGCTGCCTGGAGCAGGTAGCGCCCCGCACGGCCGCCGCGCAGCCCGGCCACGATCAGCTCGTACGCCTCGGCCAGCGCTGTGCGGTCCCACCGCGAGCGGTCCTGTTCCTGAAGTCGCAGCAGCCGGCCGTCGGCGCCGGTCCGGGTGGCGCGCCGGGCGTCGGTGACCAGGAGCAGCGCAAGCAGTCCGCCAACTTCGGGCTCGTCGGGCATGAGGGCGCGCAGCGTGCGGGCCAGGTGCAGTGCGCGATCGGCCAGGTCGGTGCGCATGAGCACAGGGCCTGAGGGGGCCGTGTGCCCGGCGGTGAAGAGCAGGTGGAGCACGCCGAGAACGGATGTCAGCCGGTCCGGCAGCTCCGCGGGGCGCGGCATCCGGTAGGGAATGCGGGCGGCGGAGATCTTCTTCTTCGCCCGGGTGATTCGGGCAGCCATCGTCTGTTCCGACACCAGCAGCGCCCGGGCGACATCCGGCGTGGGCAGTCCGCACACCAGCCGCAGCGTGAGCGCAAGCTGTGCCTCCTGCGCGAGCGCGGGATGGCAGCAGGTGAAGATGAGCCGCAATCGTTCGTCGGGTACGACATCCTCCAGGTCCACAGCCTCGCCCTCTCCGTGTTCGCCCAACGTGGCCGGGGCGAGTTCGTCGACGGCCTCTTCGGGCTCCACCAGCAGCGGCAGCCTCGAGCGGAACGTCCGCTCCCGGCGGATCGCGTCCATCGCCCGCCGCTTGGCCGTGGTGGTGAGCCACGCTGCGGGGTTGCCGGGGATCCCGCCACGTTCCCAGGCTGACAGCGCCGCAGCGTACGCCTCCTGTACGCACTCCTCGGCCAGGTCCAGGTCGCGGGCGACGCGCACCGTCGCGGCGAGCACGAAGGCCCACTCGCGCAGGTGCGCGTCGGCGACCGCCCCCCTCGCGTCCGTCTTGGCCGTCATCGGGAGATGGGCGCGATGCCGCCCGCGACGGGCCGCACCTCGACCCCGCCGCGGCCCCACCGCACGGCGGGGTTACCACGCGCCAACTCCAGGGCGGCATCCAGGTCCGGGGCCTCGATGACGCAGATGCCGGCGATCACCTCCTTGGAGTCGATGAACGGGCCGTCGGTGACCACGTCGCCGCGCAGCGAGGTGGCGGTGTCGGTGGACTGCAGCGCATACGCCGCGATCATGGCGCCCGAGTCGATGAGGTCGTCAGCGTGCCGCTTGCTCGCCGCCCGCTGCTCGGGGCTGTAATCGCCGGCCGCTGCGTCGTCAAAGATGAGGATCGCGTACTGGGCCATGAATGCTCTCCTTGGCTGTGGGTCAGGTCGGTACGCCTCTACGTCGCACAGGCGCCGCGAATTCGACAGACCGTACGCGAACTTTCCTCAGACGCCCCGGGCTGGGCTACCCGGGTCTGCCGTGGACGTCGCTGATGGTGAACCCTGCCGCGAGGGGTGGGAAAGTGCTGGGGGCTCTACAAGTCGTGGGGGTACTGGCGGATAGGCGCCTGCCGGCCGTCGGCGGAGTCCCCGGTTCTGGCGATGGTGGTCCGACCGGCGCGTAACGGGTTGCCAGCCGGCGGCCTGTGACCGTGCGTGGGACGGTGCCGCCCCAGATCTACACTCACCGGCCGCGCCCCGGCATGTTCCGCCGAGTGAAGCCCGTTGCTTCCGCGCAAGCGGCTTCACCTGATTGCCGCCGGCCGCTGACCAGGGACCGGGCCAAGGAGTCCTTGATCGACTTTTATGGGTGTTTGCCTGGGGAGGGTTGTCCATCCAGGCCTTGGGTCTGGCGGTCGAGGAACTCGATCAGTCGCGTTTCCGAGCGGAGTAGCTGTTCGCGTTGCTCGGGCGGAAGGGATGCGAGGGCATCGACCAGAACCCGCTTGCGGGGGACGTGGACCATGTGTCCGGAGTAGATCCTGCAGGTTGAGCACCAGGCGAACCCGATGCAACGGTGAAACATGGAGGACGTGGGCGGATAGTAGCGGTACTGGTACGAGCGGACGGGGGTCCCGCACGCAGCGCAGACTCGGCGTTCGCCGTCCGGAACGGACCAGTCGGTCCTGGTCTTGCGCCAGTGCTGCCTCTCGGCCGGCGCTCTTCACATCGTCATGCCGAGCATTCTGTCCCACTGGGCCTGCTCGGCACAGCCGCCCGAGGAAGTCTCAGCCATCGAGGACAGACCGTAACGCCCATTGATCAACTTCACGGAATCCGTGCCTGAATCCGATCCACGCGTCGCCGACAACCCCGGGATCCGGTCGTCCCCGACTGTGCGGGGGTGCTTCGTCCGGGAACATCGCGATCGAGCTCCTGCAGGAGTCGTCGCCGTTTGCGCGACGTCGTGGTGGACGCTGCCGGTGCGGCCGCATACGTCACCGGCGTGGTGGCGGTCATGCAGCACGATCGGTTCCGTCGTCAGCACCTGCTCGCCGAGGCCTGCCGCCACCTCGCCCAGACCCTCCGCGGCATGCCTCGCGCCCTGGGCCTGGACCACCGCATCGTGGAGGCGGCGCTGGCCGCTTACTGCCGGGAACTGACCGACGCTGACGCCCCCGACAGAACTCACCGCCCTCGAGGAAGAGGCGACCCCACTCACCGATCCGGACGGGATACCGCGCCCGCCGCCGCGCTACGGCCACGCCGTACGGGCCGGACTGTGGCTGCAGGGTGAGCCGCCTGCTGCGCGTGTCTACCTCTCCGCCCAGGCCGCCGCCCGCTGCTGCCCCACGTCCCAGGCCTTCTACCAGCGCGAACGAAGCGAGGGGCACATGCCAAAAACAGGCAATCCGCGCCCTCGCCCGACACCGACTCGACGTGCTCCGGGCCCTCATCCGAGACCAACGCACCTCACCACCGAGCCACCCCAACGCGAACCCGCAGCAGCATGACCTGATCGCCAGACGTCACCGAAACCCTTGACAAACACCACTGGGAATCACTGACTCCAGAGCACAACCAAAACCATGTGCGGCACGTCACACCATCAGCACACATCACTTCACTCAGAGGGGGATGCATGCATATCCGTTCACGCACCATCCGGGTTCTCACGGCTACTGCCTTGACGGCTGGTGGACTGACGGCCGCAACCACTGCCACGGCCACTGCAGCACCCGTTGCGGTCCAGTCCTGCCTCGGCAGCGCAAAGCCATTCCGCACCACCCCCGTCGGTCAGTACAGCAGGTGGCCCGCGTCCGGCTCGGTCACCACCACGTCCAACTGCAACGACATCAACGTCAAGGGCACCTACGGAAGCGATGTGCGCACTTGCTTCTTGCCCAGCGGCGGCGGCACCTCCTGCAATAGCTGGCGCTACATCGGGTCGGAATGGGGGCTGGCAGCGACCGACGTCAAGGACGGCACCAAGTTCTACCTGGAGTTCGCTGACGGGTTCGACTACGGGTCCGTCGCCTACTGACCTGAAGAGGCCCGGGTTCCCCGGGCCCCTTCGGGTTCGTTTTCCTGGCGTCCGAGATGGGATTTAGGAGCCAGGCAGGAGAACCGCGGCAGCTGAGGCGACTGCCGCAGCGCCATGTCGCCGCAGACCGGGCTACACCAGTCCTAGGCGGCCGTGTGCCGCCTTGTATCAAGGATTGGGGCGGGATTGCGACGCGGCGTCCGTGGGTTACCACCGCCCGAGACCGGGCCGGGCTCACCAGCGGGGGAGTCCGGCCCAGCGCGTCATGCGGCTGCTACGGGTGTATGGCGGGCGTCTGGCTGGAGGGCAACCGCACCTTTCCACAGCCGCCGCCCGTGATGGACCGCACCGATTGCCTCGTCATGGCCGCGACCCTAGACACCTGACAACCCGGTTTTCCGCCGGCACGAGAGGCGTCGCCGGCACGAACGGGCTCCGGCTGCACCCCCGGCGCGGTGGCCGGCGGCGCCGGAGCGCGGGCCTGGTGCCTGGACCTGCCGAGTTTCGTTTGGAGTGGTGTCGGCAACGATGGACAGCGGTACACGCTGGTCTCATAGACTGAGCGTGGTCGCCTCAGGACCGTTGCTGCTTCGAGGGAGGTACGCCGTGACTGCTGACATGATTGCTCCGGAGTGGATGCACACACCGATCACCGCGGCACAGTACGACTCCTGGTCTCCGGAGCAGTGCAGGGGCATCGAGATTGTCGACGGGATGGTCGTGGTGAGTCCGAGCGCGTCCAAACGCCACAATCGCCTGGCCCGATTTCTGGCTAATGCCCTGGATGCTGCGGCGTCGCCCGAATGGAACGCGGACACGGACGTCGATGTCCGCCTGCAGGATGTTCCGCTGACGAACCGCCGTCCGGACGTCGTGGTGTACCGGGCAGACACGATCGACATCACCCCCACCAGGCCGGAGCATGTGCTCCTGGTCGTGGAGGTGGTCTCGCCCGGCTCGGAGACAACCGACCGGATCGTGAAGATGGAGCAGTACGCCAAGGCTGGGATCTCCTTCTACTGGCGTGTGGAGCAGACAGCCAACGGAGTGCCCCTGGTGTACACCTACGTGCTCGATCCAGCCGCGGGGCTCTACCGCGACGGCGATGTCTTCACCGATATCGTGAAGACCGCAGTTCCTTTCCCGCTTGAGATCAGCCTCAGCTCGATCTGATTTGGGCGGCACTGTGACTACCTGTGCCGGGTACGACCCGTCCGGTGGGAGCCGTACCCCTACTGCATGTGCGTCGGCGCCCCGAACATCCTGACTCTGCCCCGCTGGCCCACAGGTGCCCCCGGGCCCGTGCTGGCTGCGGCCGTGTGTCAGTGATCGCCTCGTGCCCCCGATTCCGCTCCGCGGTCTTTTCGACCCGCTTCCTGTGGACACCGAGTCCGCGCGAGTCGTTCGCTGCCACGCCGAGTTTGATCACCAGGCGCAGGCAGGTGGGCTTGCGGCCGCAGGAACGACCACGAGGCAGAAGTGACGGGGTGTAGTTGCTCGGCCCGGGATTCCTGGCACTCTCGTCACAGTCGGCGACCGATCAGCCAGCGTCGTGCCCGGCGCGCCTCGCGGGCGACCCGCTCGAGCACATCCGGGCACCAGAACCAGTCCGTGATGGGCTCTCTGCTGCAGGCCGACCGGTTCTTGACGGGCGGCTGACCCGCACGCGGTCGAACCTGCGTCCGCAGACCCTGCCGATGATCCGTGCCGCCGCCGACGACCAAGGTCCGTCAGGGTCCGTGTGGGTACGGGCGCGTTCCCAGATCGCCACCGGGGGCGCTGTGGAAGAACCGGCTCTGTCCACGAGTAGGGACAGCACTTGCCCATCGGTTCGGGAGGCACGCCGACAGCGTGAGAATTCGAACTGGTAGGGCGAGCGGCTTCCGGTGGGCCACCGGGCCCGTCATGATCAAGTTCCGGTGGTTGACCGGTGGGGGTGTGCTGTGAAGGACTGGCGGACCGATCCGACGTTCGCGATGTGCCGGGAAGTGGTGGGCGGGGTAGACCTGGCGTTGCTCTCGGGCGGCCCGTTCGACGTGCGGGCGGTGGTGGCCGGCATCCTGCGAGCACCCCGACCGGGCTCGGACCTCGATGCCGTCCCGTGGGGCAACTTCGCCCATGGGCACGACGTCCGAAAGGTCGTCCGCCTCCTGCGCGCTGACGGCGAACCGGGCGTGGACCCGACGGGTGTGCTGTGGGGCCTGTGCGCCAATGACAGCCGGGCCGATGCCGCCCTCGCCGTGCCGTTCCTCATCCCCCTGGCCATCGACGCCCACCACCCGCACCGCGCCGCCGCCCTCGCCGTACTCTCCGCCCCCGCCCGTGCCCGGCACCAAGGCGTCGCCTCCCGCGAGGCACTCCTCCTCCACCGCAACGATCCCCGGCGCCACGCCCCCGACACCCACGACGACTACGGATACGAGGTGACCGGCTACCCGGCCGGCTCGTCGGTGGCCGCCGCCCGAGCCGCGATCACCACCAACACCTCCGCACTCCTGCTCGCAGACTCCGACCCCACCGTCCGCGTCAACGCCGCCTATGCCCTGGCGACCGCCGCCGACCACATCATCCGGACCGCCATGGCAGGCGGATCGCCGCCGAAGGTGACGCCATGGTCCGTGCCGCCCTGCTCCTGGCCACCGCCGAGCTCACCCGGGCACACCCGCACCCGCCGACCGTCACGTGGCTGCGCGAACGGTGGCACGACCGGACCGAGGCCCCCGAAACCCGCCTGGCGGCGGCGATCGCCTGGCTCTGCCTCACCGACCAATCCGCACCCGAGGAGCTCCGCCGAACCGTCGACGCCCTCGCCGACGACGAGCGCGCACACGCCATGGAGGAGGCCCTTTGCCGTGGATGAGCGCCGCCTCCGGCACCAACGAACCAGGACTCCTGCGCTGCAGACGCTGCATGCTCCACCCAGAAGAACCCGACCCCGAAACGGTCCTTATGGACTCCCTGTTCTGAGCAACCGGGCTGCGGTTGTGCACCGGAGTCGTCCAGCGGGGCCAACTGCGGTGCAGAGGTTCGCGGGTGTCACGTCCGCTGGTAGTCGCAGCCCGAGATGACTCTTGCCCCTGCCCGCACGGTGGCGGACAGGGGCCCACGGGTCGTACCGGCGGCGCTACTTGAGGCCGAAGGCGCGGATCACGGTCTGACTGACCGTGTTGCCCTTGGCGTCCTTCGCGGTCGTGCGCAGGCTCGCGAAGCGGGCCTTGGGCGGGGCGTTCAGCGACGCCGTCCAGGCCGCGCCCTTGTGGCGCGATGTGGTCCGGTGCCAGGTGGCGCCGTCGTCGTAGGAGACGTCCAGGGTCACCGTGCGGATCGTGCCGCCTTCGGTCACGCCCTTGAGGTGCGAGGAGGTGACGGACACCGCCGAGCGCCTGCCCGCCCGGCCGGACAGGTCGGTGGCCACCGCGTAGTCCAGCTGGATGAGCGGCAGGGGAGACAGCACGGTGTAGTCCGTGGTGCCGGAGGTGAATCCCCAGTCGGTGCGGGTGCGGGTCGAGTACGGCCGACCCGGCAGGTTCCGGTTCCCCTCGACCACCAGGCGGTAGGGCAGCCGTTCGGTGGGCAGCCCCTCGACGGAGAAGATCCCGTCGTTGGCCGTCTCACCGAGCAGCTGGGTGCCCTGGTAGAGCGAGACCTTCGAGGTGTCGCCGTCGGCCCAGACCACGCCCGCGTGGCCGGCGGAGTCGCCCCAGGCGCTGATCGACGACGGGCTCATGACGTCGCCGACCCGGAACGGGGCCGTGTGGACCGCGTCGTTCAGGAGCCGCGGGTGCTGGACGGGTGAGAACCAGGTCTCCCGGTACGTTCCGCGCGCCTTGTACGAGCGCGGGGCGCCGCCCTGACCGAGATCCGCCATGCCCGCGCCCGAGACCCAGCTGACACCGGGACCCGCCGTGACCCACGAGGTGAGCGCGCCCTGCGCCGCGACCGGGACGGACCGGCCGAGCATGGACCAGCGGGCGTCGATGGACATGTCGTCGCGGCCTTCGACCGCCTCGCCCTGCTTGGTGTCGCGGAACGACTCGTCGATCCTGGCGAGGTCGCCCGGGCCGGGCCGGTAGGTCAGCGTCCGCGGGATCGCGCCGCTGTAGTGCCGGACCAGGTCGTACAGGTAGCGCGGGTGGGGGCGCGAGACGACCTTCAGCGTCGCCGTTCCGGCCCGGCCGAGCCGGGCGCGCAGGCGGACGCTGTCGTCGGTGCCGAGCGAGGCCACCGGCAGCGGGGCCGCGTCGGGCAGGTCGGCCCACGCGTCCAGCTTGCCGTAGCCGTCGTTCAGGATCAGCAGCAGCTTCGCGCCGGCCTTGGCGGCGGCGGCCGCCTGGTCGGGCGCGGACACCGAGTCGCTGCGGCGGACGACGGCCACCTGGCCGCGGACCTTGGCCTTGGCGAACTCCGCGGCCGTGCCGTCCCCGGCCCACAGCGCCCGGTACGTGCGGCTGCCCTCGGGCACCACGGGAGACAGGGCCTGCACGGTGACGCCGTCATAGGTCTGCGAGCCCGACGCGAATGTCAGCGGCGGCTGGATCTGCCGCCAGCGCGTGGCGAAGGTGTAGGAGCCGTGCGTCACCTTGGACGTCGGGGCCGCCCAGAGGCTGTCGTACCGCCAGTACTCCGGCATGTAGCTGTCCACGAACGGGAACAGGTCGCCGTTCGACCGGTACTGGTCGACCCGCAGGAAGCTGTTGGCAGTCGGCTGCGGGGTGAACGCCGCGGCCTTGCGGAGGTCGGCGGCGTCGAAGCGGATCGAGCGGTCCTTGCTCAAATCGATCTGCGGCGCGGAGAACAGGCCGAGGCCGAGCGCGTGCGTGCCGTCGATGCCGGGGACGTCGGTGTACATCCAGGCCGCGTAGGTGCTGGGGACCAGGCTGAGGTCCAGGGAGCCGGAGGAGTCGACGGCGTAGACCTTGGGGTCGGTGTCACGGTCGACGTCCTTCAGCACGAGCATGCCGGGCAGCCCGGCGTGCTTACGGTCCTTCGCGGTGACCGACAGCTTGACGCGCCGGCCCTCCCTGTTCACGCCGATCGGCGTACGGGCGAGGACCGCGCCGTCGGGGCCGGCCGCGGTGAGCTGGCCGGTGTAGGCGGCGTTGTCCGCGGCCAGGTCGAGGTGGGTGACGACACCGACGGTGGCGGTGCCGTGCGCGGGCACGGTCAGCCGGTTGTCGGTGAGGGTGAACATGCCGGCGGGGATGTCGTCCGCGATCAGGCCCAGGTCCAGCGTGACCGGTTGGGCGGCGGTGTTGGTGTAGGTGACGTCCCTGCGGACCGTCTGGCCGGGCGTGTACGGGTAGTGGACCTGGGCGAACGCGGCGCCGGAGGCGATCACCGTGGCCTTCACGGCCGTGGCGATGTCGAGCCGGCCGCTGCCGCCCTGGTAGGGGCTGAACCTCCGGGTGCTCGACGTGGTGCTGACCAGCGCTTCCTTGAGCTGCTGCCCGGTCCAGTCGGGGTGCTTCGCCGCCAGCAGGGCGGCGGCGCCCGCGACATGGGGCGTCGCCATGGAGGTGCCGCTCATCGTCTGGTACGCGCCCTCGCCCTCCGGGGCGTACTGGGAGCGGGCCGCGAGGATGTTGACACCGGGGGCGGTCAGGTCCGGCTTGACGGCGTTGTCGCCGACGCGCGGACCGCGGCTGGAGAACTCCGCCAGCTGGTCCACGCCCTTGCCCGGGCCGTTCACCGCGCCCACCGTCAGGGCGGCGTCGGCCGCGCCCGGCGCGCCGATGGAGTACGGCACAGGGCCGGAGTTGCCGGCGGCGATGACGAACAGCGCCCCGGTCTGCGCGCTGAGCTTGTTCACGGCCTGGCTGAGCGGGTCGGTGCCGTCGGTGGGGGCACCGCCCAGGCTCATGCTGACGATCTTCGCGTGCTGGTCGCGGGCCGCCCACTCCATGCCGGCCAGGATCCAGGAGTCCTGGCCGCTGCCGTCGTTGTCCAGGACCTTGCCGATGTGCAGCGAGGCCCCGGGGGCGACGCCCTTCTCCGTGCCGCCGGACGCGGCGCCGGTGCCGGCGACCGTGGAGGCGACGTGGGTACCGTGGCCGTTCCGGTCGGTGACGTCCTGGTCCGGTACGAAGCTTTGCGACGCGGCGATCCGGCCGGCGAAGTCCGGGTGCGCGGCGTCGATGCCGGTGTCCAGGACGGCGACGTCCACCCCCTGCCCGGTGTCGCCGCCCTGCCAGACCTCGGGCGCGCCGATCTGCGCGGTGGTGTCGGCCAGCGTCGCCTTGGCCTTGCCGTCCAGCCACACCTTGGCGATGCCGCCCGTCAGCCGTCCGGAGGGCTGGGCACCCGCCGCGCTCTTGGCGGTTGCGCCGGTGAGGGAGGACCAGAAGTCGCTCGCCCGCGCGTGCTCGGCGGATATCGCGGAGCCCTGGATGCTGCTGAGCGTCAGGGTCTTCCGCGCGCCGTCCGGGGTCTTCGCGCTGCGGGCGCGGGCGGCGGCGTCGGTGTACGTGACGATCAGCGGGAGCCCGTCGCTGTGGGCGTCGTCGTAGCCGTCCTTGAGCAGTTCGCTGACGTTGAACAGTCGCTCGTCCAGCGCGCCCGACGCGATCCAGGGCAGCGCCTGGTCCGGGTACACGTAGGTGTCGGGGCCGACCGACATGACATGGGCGCCGCCCGGCCTGCCCTGCGGATCGGACACGGTCGCGGTGGTGCGGCCATTGCTGACGGTCACCTCGACCTTGTCGCCGGTGATCAGGGTGACGGTGCCCGCCGCGTCGGGGCGTGCGGCGCTGGGCGCGGTGGCCGGCGTGGGAGAGGTGCGGGTCCCGGCCGAAGCGACCGGCCCGGTCGCCGTCAGCGCCACGAGGACGCAGACCGCGACGGTCAGCCCGCGTCTGTGGGACGGAGGTGTGCGCAAGGGAACCTCAAGAGGCTAGGCGTGCGAAAGATGTGTGTAGTCAGCCATCCTTTTGCCTTGTTGTAAAGAAGAGGCCATGTCCCTTGACTGCCAATGGCCTCAACTGGCCAGGAGCCGGTTCCTCCACGGCAATTCCCGCGCTTTGTTACGAACATATTGCCTCGGAATGACGTGTCGTCAATTCCGCTCCAGGTGCGAAAAGTTGTTTGAGTAGATAGTCTGAGCTGCGGGAACGGGAGGAATCGCTGCCGCGCTCAGACCCAGTGGCGGCGCGCGGCCGCGACGCCGGCGCCGAAACGGTTGGTCGTCCCCAATTCCGCGTAGAGGTCCTGAATACGCCGGCGCAGTGTCCGTGACGAGATCCCGAACTGCCGGGCTATCGCCTCGTCCTTGACACCGGCCGCGAACAGCGCGAGGAGATTGCGTTCCTCATCCGTGGGCCTGCGTTCCTCCCGCTCCGGGGCAGGGGCCGGGGAGGGCGGCGGCTCGCCGGGACCGGGGGTGCCGGCCAGCGGGGAGGCGGCCGCCCAGTACCGCTCGAAGAGTTCGGCGAGTGCCTCCAGCAGCGGGGGCGCCTCAGTGTAGAGGCACTCGGTGTTCCCGGGGTCCAGGCTCAGCGACACCATCGCGGCCGACCGGTCGGCCATGGCGAGCTTGATCGGCAGCGTCGGGATGATCCTGGCCTCCTCCCCCCGTGACACCAGGCTGCCGAGTTCCTGCCGGTCACCGTCCGCGACGAAGCTGGCGGCCGCGTAGACGGCGCGGACCCGCACGCCGCGGCCCACCGCCGCCTCGTCGATCGGCGCGTTGGGGACCAGCAGGAAAGGCGGCCGGTCCAGGCAGCAGATCTCGGCGCGCGCATCCTGCTTCAGCCGGTAGTAGCGGTCGCCGACCGTCTCCGGCCCGCTGATCACACGGGTCCCATGGCCGCCGTTTCTGGCCCGCTTCGCGGTGTCGAAGAGCGCGCCGAGCGCGCCCGCCGCGTCGCGCACCGAAGCCAGCTGCCGTTCGCGTGACTCCACCAGCGCGCGCAACGCGTGCCGGGGGTCGACGGTGAGGAACTCCCCCGAGGTGCGGCGGCTGACCAGCCCGAAGCGGTGCAGCCGCTCCAGCAGCGCCAGCCCTTCGGAATACGTCACCCCGAACGCGGCCGCCACGTCGTCTACGGTCCCGCCGCCGCGCGCCAGCAGGTGGCGGTAGGCCTTCTCCGCCTCGGAGTCCACCCCGACCAGATCGAGCGGCGCAGCACCCTCCATCAGAACCCTCCCAGTCACCGACCGCCGCCCCCGAAACCGGTTACGAACCTAACAAGCCATCGCGGCGGCCGGAAACAGCCTCTCGCCCCTCGGACCTGCGCCTAGGTGGCCGCGTAGCGGGCGGACTCGTGCGAGGAGTCGAGGAAGCCGCGGCCCCAGGGGTGGATGCCGTCGGTGTAGCGGCGGACCGCGGCGCGGCGGGAGGCTGTGGTGAGCTCGGCGCGCAGCGCGCGGCCGGCGACAAGGGCATGTCTCTCACCGGCATGGCGAAGATCATCCGCAAAGAAATCAAGCTGGCCCGCGAGGTCGACCGGCAGATGAGCAGCCCGCCCCGGTGCCGTCGCCATCATCGACGCGCTCACCCCGCTCGCCGCGATGCCGAAGCAGATCAAGGTGTCCGTCCGCACGACTACTCATCCGGCGGAGGTGCGATCCGCGTCAAGATCTACAACCTCCCCGACGGCTGAGGCTTCGTCCAGAAGCGGGATCACCGTTCGGGCCGGCATGCTGGACCTACCGGGCCCCGACGCTCATCGACTGCACCCGCATCCGCGCCGATCGCCGCCTCTACATGACCGCCATACCGCGGATTTTCGGTGGTCCGGATCTGGCGGATCCCGCGGACCTGCGCCGCCCATGCCGCCGCGGGGCCCCGGAGCCGGAGATTCTTCCGCTGCGGCCGATGCCCGGCGTCGACGACAGCCGGGTCAAGGCGTACCGCAAGCAGGCCCGTGAAGGGACGCTCCCGCCCGTTCTGTTGTGGTGGGTCAGTGGCCTTGACTGCCATCCGATCCTGGACGGTCACGCGCGGCTCGCCGCGGCGATCGCCGAGTCCGTCGAGCCTCCACTGCTGCAGTTGCACCGCACGGTGCCGGGCGATGACCGCGTCGCGCGCATCAACGAGGCCGTGCAGTTCTACGAGAACGAACTCGCACGCTTCGCCGGACTCCGCGCCCTCCACGGTCCCAGCGTGCCGGACGGTGCCGCCACCGCCGGCCCGCAGTTCGTTCGTCTCCTCCACGACCTGGACACCGTGGAACAGCCGACCTGGGCCTGGCCCTTGCCTGGCGGGGAGGACCAGTGGCGTCGTATCGCACGCGAAGTGACAGCAGGCCAGGACTGGCCTGCGACCTGAAAGAGCGTTGTGTCCCGGCAGGGCGACCGTGCTCCTTCTCGGCAGGCCCCCGCGATGCGGTCGAAGTCGTCAGGCGGTGGTCCGCTGTGCGGGTCAGTCATCCGGTCGCCTGACGGCGACACCCTGTGTGCGTGAAAATCGGCGTGTGGTCGTCCGGCGGACGTCGTCTGGCCTTGGCGCGTAACGCGACCCGCACGTCCTGGCGGATCTGGCCAAGGGCAGCATGCGACGCAAGACCGAAGCCCTGGCCGAGGCGCTGACCGGGAACTTCACCGCCCACCACGCCTTCCTGGCACGGGCGATGCTGGACCGGATCGACGCCTGCACCGCCACCGAAACCCGCCTGAGCGAGCACATCGAGGTGATGCTCCAGCCCTTTCGCCGCCGCATCGAGCTGCTCGTGACCATCGCCGGCGTCCAGGCCCGCGCGGGGCAGGTGATCCTCGCCGAGATCGGTGCGGACATCGGCCGTTGCGGCCGGACCGGCAGCGGCAAGACCCGGCACGGCGACCCCTGGCTCAAAGCGGCCCTCAGCCAGGCCGCCGTCTCCGCCGCGCGGACCAAGGACACCTACCTCGCCGCCCGCTACCGGCGCACCGTCGCCCGCCGCGGCAAAAAGAGTGCCCTGGTCGCCCTGGAGCACTCGATCCTCATCGCGGTCTGGCACATGTTCACCCACGACACCGAATACACCGACCTCGGCGGCCAGTACTTCCTCGAACACACCAGCCGGGCCAGGCAGACCCGATGTCTGGTGAGCCAGCTCAACCAACTCGGTTATCAAGTGACCCTCCAAGCAGAAGGAGCTACCTGACCGGCGGCTACGGACACGGGACGGGGGATTTTCGAATCAGGCGACGGTGTTTTCGGTCCCGGTGCCCGCAAGGCGGAGCTGGTGGTCGCGGGCGAGGAGGAGGTAGCTGCTCGCGGTCCACGTGTAGGCGCGGTCGCGCAGTCCCGTGCCCGTCAGGGCGTCGAAGTTCTCGGCGAACCCATGGGTCTCGCATAGGGCGCGGAAGCGGGCGCTGATGTCGTCCGCCAGCCGAAGGTGGCCGGCGCGGCGCAGCCCGTCCTCGATGAGAACGGTGGCGGGGGCCCAGATCGGGCCGCGCCAGTAGCCATCGGCCGAATAGTGCGGGGAGGTGGTCAGCTCGGTGGCGAGGCCGTACGGGGTCAGGTGGGCCTTGATGCGGTCGGCCAGCGCGCTGGTGACCTCGGCGGGCAGGTTCTCGCCCAGCGCGATGGGCATCAGGTCGAGGAGACTGGCGCTGCTCCAGGTCTCCCCCGAACCGGCCGATCGCGCGACGAACCTCTCTCCGGTCCAGAGTTGGTCGAGCAGCGCCGCCTGGAGTTCCTCGGCCAGCCCGGCCCACCGGCTCGCCTCGTCCGGTCTGTGCAGCTCTCGTGCCAGTGCCTCGAGTTCGCGGAGCTGGAGGACGAGGAAGGCGGTGAGGTCCGCGGTGACGACCACACGGCCGGGGTCGAAGGTGGTGGCGTTGTCCCACCCGCTGTCGTTGCCGTGCTGGTAGTAGGGCAGTTCGGCGCCGGGGGCGCGCCGCACGGTGAGCCAGAAGCCGGTCCAGCGCTCCAGGCGCTCGTACACCTCGGTCAGTTCGGCCCGGTTCAGGGGGGTTGGCAGCCTGCGCCGCAGATGGCCGAAGGCCCAGCCGTGGATGGGCGGCTTGACGAAGTTGTGGAGGACTTCGGAGTGGGTGACCGAGTCCGGCAGGGCGCCGCTCTCGTCCTGGTGGTCGAAGGGCAGGTGAAACTGGTCCCAGGCCAGCTCCGGCGCACCCGGCGCCAGGGCGAGGGCGTTGAAGCAGTGGTCCCAGCTCCAGACCTTGTCCATCCAGTGCTTGGACATCAGCACGCCCGGCCGGGTGACCAGGCCCTTCGCCGCTACGGCCGCCGACCAGACGACGTAGGCCGCGAGTTCGGCGGCCGGGGTGGCTTCCGAACGCCAGGGCGCCACCGCGTCCGCGAAAGCCGCGAACGCTCCCCGTGCGGACGACGCGATGTCGTCGAAGGACGCCGAGGATGCGTAGGGTGGGCGAGCGGTGTCGAGTTCCTCGACCGCGACCTCCCAGCCGCCGTCCGCCTGCGCGGTCACGGTGACACCGCGATCGCTACTGCCCAGGGCCTGGTCTCCCGGCGCGTCCGCCAGGGTGCCGGACAGCACGGTGACCCGGTAGCGGCGGCCGGTCTCGTACGAGGTGAAGACGTGCGCCTTGGCGGCCGGGTCGTGGAAGAAGTACGTTCCGCTGAACGGGGTGAGGGTCCGTACGGCGGCGAGGACGCCGAAGTCCAGACCGCTGCCCCGAAGGCGTACGGCGTCCGGGGCCTCATAGGCGAGCTCGACGCGCCCGCTCTCTCCGACCCAGCTGAGCAGGCCCGGTATCGCCTCGACGCGGGTCTCGGCCCGCCCTCCTCCCACCGGGTCCAGGGGGACCAGGCGCAGGACGCCGTGCATGCCGTTCTGGTGCGAGACGAGGTGGAGGTCCTCGGCATACGTCTTCTCCGCGATTACGGGCGAGATGTCGAACCAGGACCCGTACACGCTGAACGGGATGTCGTGGACGGAGAATGCCGGGCCGGACAGTGCGGCGGTCATGTGGCGTGACTCGTTTCTCGGTCAGGGGGTTCCGGCCGGCCGGCGCGGGAGGGCGCCGGTCGCCGTGGCAGGTCGGGGGGCTCAGTCCTTGACGGCGCCGGTGGTCACACCTGCCGCCACATAGCGCTGGGCGAGGACGAGAATGACCGCGGCGGGCAGTGACGCCACGACGGCGGTGGCCATGATGGCGTTCCACTCCTGGTTGTTGTTGCCGATGTAGTGGTAGATGCCGAGGGTGATCGGCTCCTGAGCGCCGCCGTTGACGAGGGTGTTGGCGAAGACGAAGTCGGACCAGGACCACAGGAAGGCGAACAACGAGACCGTGACGACGGCGTTGCGACTCATCGGCAGGACGATCGACCAGAAGGTGCGCAGGGCTCTCGCTCCGTCCATCTGCGCGGCTTGGAGCAGCTCGCCGGGGATGCCCGACATAAAGGCGGTGAAGATCAGCACGGCGAAGGGGACGGCCAGAGTGGAGTCGGCGAGGATCAGGCCGGGGACGGACTGGAGCAGGCCGAGCTGGAGGTAGACGGCGTAGAAGCCCATCGCCATGATGATGCCGGGGATCATCTGGGCGGCCAGCAGGACGAAGCTCAGCAGGCCCCCGCCGCGCGGACGCAGCTTGGCCAGGGCGTAGCCGGCGGGGGCGGCCAGGGCCACGGTCAGCACGACGGTACCGAGGGCGATCATGAGGCTGGTGCCGAGGTAGGGCAACTGCTCGTCGAGGACCGTGCGGTAGCCGGCCAGGGTGCCGTGGGTGGGGAACAGGTCCGGCGGGCTCTTGCGCATGTCCTGGTCGCGGGTGAGGGACACGTTGATCATCCAGTAGAGCGGGAAGAGCATGACCCCGGTCAGCAGCAGGCCGACGGCCGTCTTCCAGCCTGTCTTCGTGACAGCGTCCGTTCTCATGACAGCGCCTGCCTTCGGTGGACACGGACGTAGATCAGGCCGAACACCAGAGCGGCGACCACGAGCAGGTTGCCGACCGCCGCACCCGGGCCGAAGGCCGGCAGGAGATTGCCGAAACCGAGCTGGTAGGACCAGGAGGCGAAGGTGGTCGACGAGTCCGCCGGGCCGCCCTTGGTCATGATCCAGATGATGTCGAAGACCTTGAGGGTGTAGACGAGACCCAGCAGCAGCGTGATGGCGGAGACCGGCCGCAGCAGCGGGAAAGTGATGCGCCAGAAGCGCTGCCAGGCGTTCGCGCCGTCGAGGGCGGCGGCCTCGTGCAGAGACCCGGGGATGGACTGAAGACCGCTGTAGAGCACCACCAGGTTGAAGGGGACGCCGATCCAGATGTTCGCGATGATCACCGAGATGAGCGACCAGGACGGCGAGGTCAGCCAGTGCACCGGCGCGATGCCGACGGCTTGCAGAACCGCGTTGACCACACCCGAGTCGCTGTTGAGCATCCACGACCAGGTGGAGGAGGAGACGATCAGTGGCAGCAGCCAGGGGACCAGGAACAGAGCTCGGAGGGTGGCCGAGAGCCGGAAGTTCTGATTGAAGAAGACCGCGAGGGCGAGCCCGATGGCGTACTGGAAGACCAGGCATACGCCGGTGAAGACCGCCGTGTGCAGCAGGGCCGGGGCGAAGACCGGGTCGTCGAAAACCTTGCGGTAGTTCGCCAGGCCCGTGAACGGCGCGTCACCCTGGACGAAGGAGCGGACGGTGTAGTCGCGCAGACTCAGGTCGAGGTTGCGGTAGAGCGGATAGGCGTAGAAGAGGGCGAGATAGACGGTGACCGGGGCGAGGAAGCCCCAGGCTGCCCACTGCGGGGAGGCCGGACGGCGCCGGTCTCGCGCGGCCCGGGTCGAGGCGGCGACGGCCCCGACCCGGTCGAGCGCCGACCGGCGGTCCGAGCGCTGTTTCGTGTCGTTCATCTACGGATCGCGAATCCCTGGTTACTTGACGGCCGACTGCGCCTCGGACAGCGCATCCTGGGGCGACTTGGAGCCGCTGAGAGCGGCCTGGACGGCCTTCCACATCTGCTCGGAGATCTTCGGGTACTTGGTGCCCAGGTCGTCGCTGGTACGGCCCTTGGCCGCCCGGACCGCGTCGGCCCACGGCTTCAGGTCGGCGTCCGCGGCCACCTGCTTGGCCTGGACCTCGCCGGTGGGGGCCACGTAGGACAGCGTGGTATCGGTCTTGTAGAGGGCATCGCCACTGGTCAGGCACGTGACCAGCTTCTGGGACGTGCCGTAGCGGGCGGAGCCCTTCTGGACCGGGATGGTCACGAACTCGCCACCGGTGGGGGCCGCGGCGGCGCCGCCCTTGGCGGCGGGGATGGGAATCACCCCGTAGTCGAAGCCGGCCTTCTTGGCATTGGCGAGCTGCCAGGTGCCGTTCTCGCCGAACGCATAGTCACCGCTGGCGAACTCCTGCCAGCTGGTGGTCTGGGTGTTGTTGAGCACCGAGTTCGGAGCGTAGCCGTTGTCGAGCCAGCCCTTCCACAGGGACAGTGCGGTGACGCCCTGCGCGGAGTCCAGTGCGGTGAGCTTCGCGCCCGAGCCCCAGAACCACGGCAGGAACTGGAAGCTGCCCTCCTCGGTACCGATCGCCGAGAAGGTGATGCCCTTCTTCCCCGCCTTCTTGACCTTCGCCAGCGCCGCCGTCAGCGAATCCCAGTCCTTGACCGAGGAGGCGTCCACGCCGGCCTTCTTCAGCACCCCCTTGTTGTAGTAGAGGGCCAGGGTGTTGGCGCCGATCGGTGTGCCGTAGGTCTTGCCACCGGACTGGCCGGCTGCGAGCAGGTTGGCATCGGTCTTGGAGGTGTCGAGCTTGTTGTCGTCGGTCGTGGTGAGCACACCCGCCTCGGCAAGGGTCGACACCACCGGATTGTCGACGATGAGGATGTCCGGGGAGTTGCCCTGCTGGGCCGCCAACAGGGTCTTGTTGGCCAGGTCGCTGGTGTCGAAGGCCGTCCTCTTGATCTTCACGCCCGCTTTGGTGCCGCACTGGTCCAGCAGCTTCGCCCAGTCCGAGCCTTTGGCGAACTGCGGGTACGGGTCCCAGACCGTGTAGATGCCGCCGGCGGCGTCCGATCCGGAGCTGCCCGAGCCGGAGGAGCAGGCGGTGGCGCTGACGTGCACGGCCAGGATGGTCAGGGCCACGGCGGTCAGACGGCGTTGTCTGGAGGTGCTGTGCATGGCAGGTCCTTCGCTTGTGAGCACGGATGTGCCGTGACAGGGATGACGGGGAAGGCCGGAGCACGCTGAAGGCGTCTGTGAAGGATGCGGATGCTCGGTGCGCTGGAAGGGAGGTGCCCGTGAGTCGTGGTGGGTTGTGCGCCCGTGGGTCGTGGTCGGCAGTGTGTGGAGTCGGCAGGCGGCGCCTTCGGGCTCAGGAGGTACCAAGGACGGGCCCGGTGCTGGCCCGCAGGGAGATCGGCGGTGCGAGCAGGTGGTTCCGGGCCGAAGCTCCGGGGTCGTCCAGCCGCTCGACGAGGAGGTCGACAGCGAGACGGCCCATCTCCTCCGCCGGTACGTTGGCGGCGGTGAGCTGCGGAGTCACCGTCTCCGCCCACCGTCCGGCGACGACCCCGGTGACGGAGAAGTCCCGTGGTACATGGCGGCCCGCCTGGGCGAGCCCTCGGTAGAGACCGCCGAGCGCGGCCTCGTTCAACGTGACCAGCCCCGTGGTGGCCGGGTCGTCGCGCAGGATCCGTTCCAGGCACGCTTGCCCCGAGGCGGCGTCGTCCCCGCAGGTGTACGTCCGCACGGTCAGCCCGCGTTCGGCCGCGGCCTTGGTGAAGCCGTCCAGGCCGCGGTGGGCGGACTCGTATCCGGCCCGCAGCAGCTGCTCGGGACGGTTGACGAAGGCGACCCTGCGGTGGCCGAGGTCCGCCAAGTGGTGGACGCACGCCTCCACCAGCGCGGTGTGGTCCAGGCCCACCCACCAGCCGCTCTCCGGGTTGGCGGTGCGGCCGATGGCGACAGAGGGGAAGCCCAGCTCGGCCAGGTGGTCGACCCGGTCGTCCACGAGTCTGATCTCCATGAGGATGGCGCCGTCGACGCGCCGTTCCCCCAGCAACCGCTGGAAGGAACGGTCACTGTCCACGCCGCTGGGCGACAGCAGTACGTCGTAGTCGTAGGCCGCGGCGGCCTCGACCACGCTGCCGATGAAGTCCAGCTGCATGCCGGTGTAGTGGTTGCCCGCCGGCGGGAAGACCAGGCCGATCGTGCTGGTCCGGCCGTTGGCCAGAGCGCGGGCACTGGCGTTCGGGCGGTAGCCCAACTCGTCGATGACCTGCTGGATCTTCCGGCGGGTACCGTCCGAGACCGGGCGCTTGCCACTCAGCGCGTAGGACACGGTGCTCCGCGAGACACCGGCACGCCGGGCGATCTCACCGATGTTCACGAAGAGCTCCTTCTTCGAACCAGTTCGAGAGAACCAGCCCGGTCGTCGAACCGGTTCGCGTGAAGTGAAGTTAGGAACAAGCGGGAGCGCTGTCAACACCGGGAACGACACTGCTTACAAAGATCATGACACCCCAACGCTCCACGGGCTTGGCGGACTTCGCTTGCGTCAGAGGTATTGCTACGAGATTTCCTCGGTGCTAGCTTCCTGCGAACCGGTTCGATGAAGGCGCCGTCGTGCGCGGTGAGCGCGCCGTTGCCGACGAACCGGCCGAGGCCACCTTCGGAAGGGAGGGGCGGGCAGAGCCGGAGGATGCCGGGGGCGTGGTGGTGTTCGGCCAGGACGACAGTGTCGGGGCCGTGATCGCGGACCCAGACCGCGCCCAGTGCGGCCGGGTCGCTGGGTAGCGACTCGTCACCGTCGCAGGCAGCAATCCCGGCCATCAGCGCGGTCCATGCGGCAAGTCTGGCGGCGGTAGCGGGAGGCAGACCGGACGCCTTATCGGCCAGGTCGCCGATCGGCTCGACCTGGTCGACCCCGACGATCCGGCGGGCCCGGACCGGCCATCTAGAGCCTGTCGTCAAACGTCACGCCCACATCAGCAGTGATGCGAGGGTGATGGCGGCCTGGAAGGACTGGGCGGTCTTGTCGTAGCGGGTGGCGATGCCGCGCCATGTTTGAGGCGGTTGAAGCAGCGTTCCACGACGTTGCGGCGCTTGTAGACCGCCTTGTCGAAGGCCGGCGGGCGTCCTCCGCGGCGTCCGCGGCGGAGCCGGTTGCGGATCTGGTCGGCCCGCTCGGGGATGGTGTGGGCGATGCCCCGCTCACGCAGCCAGGTGCGGATCGCTCTGGAGCTGGAGCCCTTGTCGCCGATGACGTGCGAGGGCCGGATGCGGGGCCGGCCGGGTCCGACCCGGGGCACGCGAATGGCCTGCATGACGGCGGTGAACTGGGTGCAGTCGTTGGTGTTGCCGCCGGTGATCGTGAAGCCGAGCGGACGGCCCAGGCCGTCGCAGGCGAGGTGGATTTTGCTGGTCAGGCCGCCCCGGGACCGTCCGAGCCCCGGGTTGCGGAGCCCCCTCTTCGGGCCCCGGCGGCATGCTGGTGGGCCCGCACGATGGTCGAGTCGACGGACACCATCCAGTCGACGGCACCGGCCGCATCCACCTTCGCCTGGGCGGCCCGCAGCATCCGATCGAAGGTGCCGTCGGCCGCCCACCGGCGGAACCGGGTGCAAGGTGGCCCAGGATCCGTAGCGCTCGGGCACGTCCCGCCAGGTGGACCCGGTCCGGAACTTCCACACGATCCCGTTTAGGACCATCCGGTCGTCCAGCCGTTTCCGCCCCGTCTCGGCATGGGGCAGCAGCGGCCGCACGAACTCCCACTCGGCGTCCGACAGTTCACGGCGACGTATCGCCAGACCATGATCCACCAGGCAAGATCGTTTGACGACACGCTCTAGCCTCGGTGGCCCGGGCTGCTCAGACTCCGGCGGGCACCAAGCCGAGCGCCGGGTGGCTATGCCGGGCAGCGATGGCGGATAGCCCCCTTACCTGGACGCAGTGCACAAGGCCTGCGGCATCCACAAGATCTTTTGGCCCGACGACTACACGTTTGTGGGCTGCTGGCTCTTATGCGGAGTGAAGGCGAGAGCGGCGGTCGCATCGGGGCGGGACCTGTGGATCAGCCCTGGGAGGGACGCGGAGGGCGTACCTTCCCGATTGATCCTGTGATGGTCACCGAGTAGGCCCGCGTTCGCAGCGCGGGTCGGGAAGGCACGCCCGTGCTCAGCGTAGTCACCGAGGATGGCGCCACCCAGTCCGGCTCCCTGATCGACGAGATCGTTCGCGAGGGCGCCCGCCGCATGCTTGCCGCGGCGCTGGAAGCGGAAGTCAACCAGTACATAGCCGATTTGGCCGCCAAGACGGACGTAACCGGCCGTCGCCTGGTGGTGCGCAACGGTCATCATCGGCCCCGGACCGTGGTCACCGCGGCCGGGTCGGTTGAGGTGATGGCCCCGCGGGTCACGACCGACGCGTCGAGGAGCAGACCGGCGAACGCAGGCGGTTCTCCTCCAAGATCGTTCCGCCGTGGTGCCGCAAGTCGCCGAAAATCTCCGAGGTGCTGCCGCTGCTCTACCTGCACGGTCTGTCGTCAGGGGACTTCGTCCCGGCCCTGGAGCAGTTCCTTGGCAGCGCGGCCGGCCTGTCGTCGGCGACCGCGACCCGGCTGACCTAACAGTGGAGCGACGACCACGCCGCATTCCAGCAGCGCCAAGGTCCGGCTCGGCCAGGCGCGCTCGTGCGTGCTGGTCTTGCTTGGCGTCCGCTTGGACGGTACGAAGGAGCTGGTCGCACTGGCCGACGGGCTGCGGGAGTCCACGGATTCGTGGGCCGACCTGCTGCGTGACTGCCGCCGACGAGGCATGCGCGACCCCGAGCTGGTGATCGGGGACGGCGCGATGGGCTTGTGGAGGGCGCTGGCCGAGGTGTTCCCCGCTGCCCGCCCCGATCTACATCATCTTGGGCAACTTGTCCGCCCACACCGGAGCCAAGATCCGCCGCGGGGCGAAGAAACACAAGGTCGAACTGTGCTTCACCCCGACCTACGCCTCCTGGGCCAACCCCATCGACCACTTCGGACCGCTTTGGCAGTTCACCCTGGCCAACTCGAACCACCCCAACCACACCGTCCAGACCCGGGCCCTGCACGCCTACCTGCGCTGGCGCAACTCGAACCACCCCAACCACACCGTCCAGACCCGGGCCCTGCACGCCTACCTGCGCTGGCGCAACACCAACGCACGCCACCCCGACGTCCTCGCCGCCCAACGCCGAGAACGCGCCCGCATCCGTAGGGTTGGGGATGGGCGGAGAGACGGCCACGATGATCGGCTCCGGTGCGGTGCTCGCGCTGGGACTGACCGTGCGGCTGATGAGTCGGCGCGGGTACGGGTATGTGGGAGATCCTGCTCGAGCTGGCGAAAGGACGCACGGCTGCCGTGGCGGAGCGGGAACGCCGGGCTACCACGGTGGAAGTCCTGGATCGCCTGCTTCATGGCAAGCGCGTCGATGAGATTGACGACAGCGGCCATCAGCGGACCTACCAGGTCGCGCCGGCGCGTAAACGGCGAGAAGCCCGAGGCGGTCACCGCTGTTCGCGTTCGGCGACATCTGATGTGGCCGGCGCCAGCCGCTGACGACGACGAGGAGGCCACTGTTCGCCGACCGCGGCTTCGATCACGACGGGTAATACCAACGCCTGCTCGAGCACCGACCGCTACGCCCGACGTGTTCGTTTGGCTGCCCGTGCAGCCGGTGGCGGCCCCGAAAGTGATCGCGGCCACCACCTCTCCGCCTCGCGGTCTCCGTTCCGGCGCCACCCGCTGGAGCAACTTTTGCAGCCCGTCAGGCACCAGACGTTCGACCGTCAACACGCAACCAACTGGCTGGCCTGGCCGAAGGAGACAACCTCAAAGCCGGGACGTCATGGCACTCCTGCGGCCGCTGTCTGCGACCAGGAGCTCAGGAGTAAAGTGCAGCCGCCCCGTTCCACAGAGCACCGGGGTTAAGGCGCTCGGGGAACAGCTCCAGCATGGCGTTGAAGAAGCTGAGAGCGCTGTCGTGCTGGGGGAGCAGCTCATCAGCGGCGTTGAGGTACTGCCGGGTCTCGTTGATGGCGCGCGTCGCGTCGTCGTCGAGTGCCTTGTTCTTGTGACCGGTGACAATCCACCGGGGCTGGAGGGCTTCGACGGTGTCGATGGCGCGACGCCATGCATCCAGGCCGCCGTTCTTGGCTTCCACCAGGAACTGGTGCACGCCGTTGTAGATCACGTCGCCGGCGACCACGAGATCCAGGTCGGGGACATGCAGGACGGAGGTGTCGTCGGTGTCAGTGTGGCCGACCTCGACGATCACCATCTCATGGTCTTCGAGCGTGAAGCGGTTGTTGGGCACAGTGACAGCCGTGACGGGAGAGTCGGGGATCTGGCCGGGGAGGAGCTTGTCCCAGAAGCCCGGACGGATCGCCACGTTGTGGTACATCTGCTTGATCGTGCCCTCCGTCGCAACGACCTGGGCGCCGAACCGCTCGGCCAGGAGGTTGGCGGCGAACCAGTGGTCACCGTGACCGTGGGTCACGAAGATATGGGTCAGGTTCTTGCCGCTGGTCTCAACCCACTGAGCGACCGCCTCGCCCTGAACGGTGGTCATGGGCGGGTCGACGAGTACGGCGTCGTGCTCGCCGTGGATGAGTGTGATGGAAAGGGGCGAGAACATCCGCCGGTCGCCGTTGGGGACGAGTTCAGGAACGTTCAGCGGGATCGGGTCGGCGGTGAAAACCTCGTACGCGAGAGCGCTGTTTGTAGACATGACTACCTCTTAATGAGTGATCGATGGTTTTGGGGATGACTGCCGACGGCGCAACAGCTATGCGAGCAAATAACGCTGTCGGAATCGACACAACGGACGACGAGGCGCAGTCGACGAGCCAGCCAGATGGATCAGCGGCCTCCATACGTCATCCGTGCAGGTAGACAATAACGAAAGGTCACTGAGCTCGGACTACTCCAGGGAGTAGGTATGAAGGACTGGGCGCCGTAGTCGCCAACCTGACTAATGGAAACTATAGCCAACTTACACCCAGGAGCGTAATAGCAAAGTCGGAAGCGGGTGACGCACGATGAGTAAAAGCGCGGTGCACAGGTGGAATGGTCCTGGACCTGGTTCGCATCTGGATCGCCAATGATCCTGGCGCCGAGGTGAAGGTGCGTAAAATCGCCCTTGGACCATTAGGTCAGGGTGGGTGAGCGGCGATGGGGGCGCGCAGTTGACATGCGATATGTACGGTGGACTTTCATGCCGCTGCGCCGGCGTCAAGGGCGTGGCCGGCGAGCCATATGTCCGACGGTTATGGTTGACGTGATGCCGTGGGCCGGGCGTGCTACACGTCTTGAGGCTGATGCAGCGGATGTCGAATATGCGATTTGACCTGCTCAGAACCCTAGAAATTCAGATGGCATGATCTTCCGCGGACGCCCGCTTGCGGGCCCGCGAGGCGCGTAGGTTAGCCGGGTTTCCACATGACCGGAGGCTGTGCCAGACCCCAATGTTGTTCCGTGTACGGTCATAGAAAACGGCTACACATGCGGGATTTCGGCACGCTTTTAGCCGTCGCCACGTACCCTCCTTCTGTGCATTGAAGGATTCCGCAAGAACCGCAGAAGCTACCCAGTGCCAGCCGTATCCGTTCGGCAGGGCGACAAACGAAGGGCCCGATGTCGTCGCTACTGTCACTGCGGCCGAGCGAAGTCGGGACGGAGGGGCGGATTGATCAGCGTCTGCGTCTGCTTGCCCGGAAACGAGTAGTCGGAGCTCGCTTCGCAGTTCCCTGAGAGCCGGGAGGTCCTCCTCGGGCAACGATGGCAGCGAGAAATCGATTCCGGAGGACTCACTCAGCGCCCTTCCCGCCGAAGTCAGCCAGTTCCGCGCAGATGCGATGTCAGACAGAAGATCATCGTGAGTGTGTCTGGGACCTACCAGGCCGTCAGAGGAAGAGTTCAAGAGGTCCTGGACAAAGGCCAATCCTCCTGGAGCCGGAACCAGTCCGGGAATTCGCTCTGTAGCGATCCACTGCACCATGTGAGACCTCGCTCAACTTAGGTTGATCCTAAGGCCAACAGAATTCCGTACTTCGACAGCCGTTCGCACTGAGCCGCATGTTCGGCAGAGGCTACTAGGGCTAGCAATGGCTTAGGCGTGTTCGTCCGGGGGGCGAGTTCGGAACCGAATCAACCCCATCGGGTTCATACAGCCAACCACGCAGGGTCACATCCCCCTGCGCCCGGAATTCAACGTCAGTGCGCGTATGAGCCATCGAGTCACTCCTCCTCACAGGGCGCGACACTACTGTAAGCCTGTAGCTAGTGTCGGTCAACCAGTGCGTGCAGATGGTGCCTCCATTCCTACGCCGTTCTGCGCCTCCTCTCGGCCCACCGTCAAACGCTGCGACTGGCCAGCCGTACTGCCCCTCCCACTCGTGGTTCTTCTGGGATCTCAGGCGTTGGCGTTGCGCCACCGCAGGTAAGTCATGGGGCCTGCGGGCGAGCGCGATGTGGTTGGGGTGGTTGGAGATTACGGGGTCTGCATCTCGCCACAGGTGCAGCGGTGGGTTCTGACAGGGTGCCCTCTGCGGCGAGGCGACTATTCCGCGTCGAGTCCCAAGTCCTGAGGCGCGGCGTCACAGGCCGTGAAGACGGCTGCCCGGATCAAGGGGGCCTTCGACGGTCCGGCGGTGCTGTCAGATGTCTTGAGCAACGGCATGCGGGTCGGACTGCGCCGATGGGTCGAGTCCACCTTCCTCGTCCCCGAACGGCGGGGCAGGAGCCGCGGCGTGATGGTCGAACTACTGTGGATCCAGGGGGTGGTAGGTGGTGTGGTGGGTCGGGTGTGGGCTGGGGTTTTGGTTGTTGATTGAGAATCGGTTTTTGACGGGTGGGGTGGGGGCTGGCCTGGGGTTTTCTGGGTTGTGGTGAGATTTTTGGCCGGGGTTGTGTGTAGCTTCCGTAGCTAAGGAGCGAGGTGGGGCGGTCAGTGGTGTGACCTGCAGATTCCCGGCCTTGGACGTAGTGAGTGGCGACTCCTCCTGCGTACCGCGATTCCCCCTGGCTCCCCGTCCGTTCTGGCACGGATGCGGCACGACCGCTGTCGGTCCCGAAGTTTCTGGCCCCCACGCCTCCGCGCGGCTACCGTGCTGCTGGTAGATCGTCTGACCGACGAGGGGGCTGAGTCGTGCTGACCACTGCGCACCCCCCGTAGGTACCTCTGGAAAGCCCAGAGGGCCCTACGGAGGCTCTCCATGTCCCGAACCGTCCGCACGACTCCCAGGCAACTCCGGGTTCAAGACGGCACTTCGGAGTCCATGTCCCTGTACGACCTGCGCTACACGCACTCCGAACTGGCCCAAGCCGCCCGCGAAGGCCGTCGCCCTGCCCCGACGAAGACGCTGCGCCGGATCACCTCCTGGCAGTGGATGGTGCTCTACTGCAGAAATGGCTCATTCTCCACCGAGATCGCTACGGCTGAAGGCCGGGCCCGACTCCAGGGTCGACTGGAAGCCCAGCGGATCCGCGGATTGCACCACGGCGGCCACGACCTTGACGACGTAGATATTCCTCCGGTCCGCCACCGTCACGGCGGGCTCTGGAATGCTTGGTAGACACGAAGCGTCCGAGACTGACCAGCATGTGCGAGCGCAGGAAGTGCCTATGGCGAGCCGACCAAAGGGCTTGCGCCTTGCTGTTCTCGTACGTGATCGGCGAGCGGTCTTGAAAACCGTCGTGGCAGCGATGTCACCGTGGGTTCAATCCCACACTCTCCGCAGTAGGCCGGCGAAGGCGCTGGACAGAAGGGGTACCCCAAGAGACGGGGGCGCCCCTTCTTCATGCCTGAGGCCGCCCGTGCTCAGAGCACTCACAACAACCTGGGAAGTCTACTGCCACCCCTTCCACGTGCGGTTCGCCGATCTCGCCCTGGAACCCGTCGCACCGCCGGAGCTCCCTGAAGAGATCTCCGGACCCCAATGGACGGTCTTCCGTATCCCGCTGGAGTCGGACGCGCTGCCCGTCTCTGATCTCTTCGAATGGCAAGCCGTAATCCGCTATGGCACAATAATATAAGAAGTTAGGCCAAGGTGGGGGCCTCGGGAAGAGACTCAAGCCAGCCTTGGGAGGCGATGCGCCTTGAGTGGTCCCCTACGCGGAAGCGAGCCTGATCATCCCTCACTTGAGGGGGTTAGAAAACTAAAAGTTGTCAAGCCGACTCCCCTCGAGCTCATGGAGGACGCCGGGACCGGTCTAGACTACGGGATTCGGCCGGACCGCATACCTGGCTACATCACCCCTATCGACCGCTTCTTCCTTCGCAGCCACACACCGACCCCCCATCTAGACGCGGCGAGATGGTCGCTCCGGATCGAAGGAAGCGGGGTACGGAAGCCGATCACCTACACCTACGCCGATTTGGTGGATCACTTTCCGCTGGTCTCAATGGTCCGAACGATAGAGTGCGCCGGTAACCGCCGTGTGCTGTTCGGCGCAGAGTACAAACATAATTTCCAAGGTACCCAGTGGGGCCGCGGCGCGATCAGTACTGCCGAATGGACCGGTATCCGGTTGCGCGACCTGATCGAACCGGCGGGGATCACCCCGAGAGCCTGCGAGGTCATGCCGGAAGCGCTCGACGAGATCAGGGCCCGCCGGCCCATGCCGCTGGCCAAGGCACTTGCCGACGACACCCTGCTGGCGCTGACCATGAACGGCGAGACGCTGCCGCTCGATCATGGGTACCCGGCTCGGGTCGTGGTGTCCGGATGGCTCGGTGCCGCCAGCATCAAGTGGGTGGGCCGGATCGAAGTCTCCGAACATGCGCTGCACGTTCCGTGGAACACCGAGGACTACGTACTGATCGGTCCGGACTACCCTCCGCAGGCGCCCTCACTCGGTATGCCGATCACCGGCATACCGGTGGCGAGCCTGGTAGAACTGACCTGGCCAGCAAGGCTGCGGCCGGTACCGCAAGTCATCCGGGGGCGTGCGTTCGCGGGAGAGAACCAGGTCACAGCGGTGGAATATTGTATCGACGAGGGTTCCTGGCAGGAGGCGTCCCTGGCTCCGCCGGAGATACCGGGGGCGTGGGTACGCTGGCAGTTCAGCTGGGATCCCGAACCCGGCGATCACACCATCCGGGTACGCGCCACCGACGACCAGGGCCGTACCCAGCCCGACACCGTCCCATGGAATGACCTGGGCTACTGCTATCACCCGGTGCTGTCCCACCCCATCCGTGTCGAATGCACGACCTGAGGCTGTATCAGGGCTCGGAGAACAGGCGGGCGAACTCCAAGTCCCCCTGGACGAGAAAACTCGAACGCACAACCTCCTGATGCAGATGGACGCACTTTCCACTCGCAGCGCCGAGACCAGAAAGAGCACAGCTCATGACCGAAATTATCGCGGGGGTGGAGGTCCCCGAGACGGTGGCGGTCGCCGAAGCCACCCGCCACATCCGGGGGATGACCAGCCCCCTCATCTTCCATCACTCCCGGCGCGTCTTCTTCTTCGCCTCGCTTCATGCTTGCGAGGTCGGTCTGCGGCCGGACCCGGAGCTGCTCTACCTATCCGCCATTTTCCACGACCTCGGCCTGCTGACGCCCTTCTCCGACGTGGAGCAGCGCTTCGAGCTCGATGGCGCCGACCACGCACGCAAGTTCCTGCTCGACCGCGACTTTTCGGCCACGGCCGCCGACGTGGTCTGGGAGGCGATCGCGCTGCACAGCACGCCGAGTATTCCCGGCCGGATGGGCCCGGAGATCGCCGCCACAAACCACGGCGTGCTGACCGACGTGCTGGGCGTGGGTTTGGAGGAGCTGGATCGCGGCCTGGTAGACGAGATCACCGCTGTTCATCCGCGCGGCGATTTCAAGAACGGGTTCCTGCAGGCCCTTCTCGAGGGAACCAGAGACCGCCCGGACACCACCTACGCCACCATAAGTTCGGACGTATTGGTGCACTTCATTCCCGGTTTCCGTCACGTCAGCATGGTTGAGAGGGTCATGGGTTCGGCCTGGCCGAGCTGATCGGAGCATCGAAGTGATCAAAACCCCGCAGGTCGCCAACTTTGACGAGGTCGTACTGAACGAGGACTGTGCGGTGCGCATCGCTTGCGACTGGAACGTGTCCGCCTCTGGACCCGGTTACGTGACCCGGTTCGAGATCGATGCGGAGTCTGTGAAGCGGTATCCAGTACGCCAGGCGGGGGTCAGACAATTCTTAGTACTCCAGCAGGACTTCGACGTTTTGCCTGATCAGAGGGCTGCGCGGTGAGTGTGGTGGGCTGGTGCCCGTCAGGGGCGGTCTTCCTGGGACCGCCCCTCGATCGTGTGCAGTCGGCGTTGGTAATGGCAGCGGCGGGCGACGGCCTGGCGTTGTCGGCGCCAGGTGGACCGGTTCAAGGCGTGAGCGCGGGGCGAGCACCGTGGCGGACGCGGGTCGTGGGAACGGGCGCCCGCCAGGAGTCGCCGGATCTCTGCCACGGTGAGGTCGACCGGGTGCGGGAACCGTTTCTGCAGCCCCCTTTGATGCCGCGGCTGCCGCCATCGCGGCCAGGAAGGCGTGGGCGAGCATGGCCAGGGTGATGTGCCGCATCCAGCCGGTGTAGCGGCGGACCTCGTACTGGTCCAGCCCGCACTCGTTCTTCGCAGCCTGGAAGCACTCCTCGATCGCCCAGCGCGTCCCGGCGATCCGCACCAACTGCTCGACGGTGGTGTCGAGTTGTGAGTACGCGAGGTAGTAGGCGATCTCGTCGGGCTTGGTCAGGCTGCGGCGGGCCAGTGCCCATCGCCTGCGGACCGGGGCCCCGTCCTGGTAGTCGTACTCGGCCACGGCGGGCAGCTGGATGGCCGCCCAGTCGTAGACGCGCGGCCCCTTGGCGCCGTCCCCGCACGAGATCCGTTCCCAGGCCTCGGCCGGGGCCTGGGCGAACAGCCAGTCGATGCGTGGACAGCCCACGCTGAACTGGGACTTGGGCACCGCCAGTACGTAGCCGACGCCGGACTGCTCGAGCAGGCGCCGGAAGCGACCTTCCTGTCCGAAGGCCGAGTCCGCGGTGACCCAGGCGATGGGCAGCTCGGAGGCGAGTGCCCGCAGCACCATGGCCTTGGCCAGGTCGCCCTTGGTGTGGAAGTCCCGGTCGTCGGGGATCTTCGCCGCGCGGCAGCGGTCCCGGTCCTCGGTCCAGGACTTGGGCAGGTAGAGCTCCCGGTCGACCAGGGCACGGCCCCGGGCGGAGGCGTAGGCAGCGAAGACCCCGATCTGGCAGTTCTCGGTGGGACCGGCGGTGCCGGAGTACTGGCGTTGCACGCCGGCGGAGGTGGTGCCCTTCTTGACAAAGCCGGTGTCGTCGATGATCAGGACTCCGTCGTCCTCGCCGAGGCGTTCGGCGACGTAGTGCTGGAGCTCGTCGCGGATCTCATCCGCTTCCCAGCGGGATCCGGCGAGCAGGTGCTGCAGCCCGTCAGGGGTGGTGTGACCTGCGTATTCGGCCAGTTGCCAGCCGTTCTTGCGGCCGACTGGGCCGAGTAGACCGCGGACGTAGTCGCGCATTCGTCGGCGTGGCTCCACGCGGCTGAAGCGGTGGCCGACGCGGAGGAAGAGGTCTTCGAGTTCGCGGTCCCAGCTCTCGGCTGCAGGCTCGTTGATCATGGCGGGAGGCTGCCCTCGCCGCTGTCATGACCAACGCCGGCTGCCCACGATCGAGGGGCGGTCCCGGGAAGGCCGCCCCTGACGGGCACCAGCCCACTACGCTCACCGCGCAGCCTTCTGATTCAGGCAAAACGTCGAAGTCCTGCTGGAGTACTAGCACCCCCACGTGAGCCACCGCCCACGGAGAACGCACCCCCGGGGTCTTGAACGGCCCTCGGGGCGAGGTGGGGCGCAGGCCGCCAGGATTAGGAACGGCGAGCCAGGGCTCGGGGTACGGACCGTGGTCCGCATGAGACCGTCTGCGGGCTTCAGCCTGCCGACGTGCGTGCCGTGTCCCTGGTGCGGATGTGCTGGCTGAGAAAGAGAGCGGCGCGGTCCAGTGCCTCGTCGGCTTCGTCCAAGACGCCGGTGAATGCCTGGAAGACATGTGGAACGTCAGCGGTGATGTCCAGGATGACGTCCACCCCGGCGTCTCTCGCGCGCACGGCCATGCGTGTGGAGTCGTCCAGGAGCATGTCGTTGGTGCCCGCTTGCAGAAGCATCGGGGGGAAGCCGGTCAGGTCGGCGAGGGTCGCGGGGCTGAGCATGGGCTGGTGGGGGTCCTGTCCCGCGCGATACATGGCCCCGGTGTGTTCCAGACCCTCACGCGTGAAGAACGGATCGATGCCCGCCTTGGTGTCCATGCTCTCGCCAGTCCGGGTCCCGTCAAGTCCTGGGGAGAACGCCACGATCGCGGCGGGCATGGGCAGGCCCGCGTCGCGAGCGGCGAGGCAGGTGGTGACAGTGAGGCCGCCACCGGCGGAGTCGCCGGCGAACACGGTCGCCGACGGGTCTTCGCCGCCGTCGAGAAGTGCGCGGTAGGCGCTCAGCCCGTCCTCGATCGCGGCCGGGAACGGGTACTCAGGGGCAAGCCGGTAATCCAGCGAGAACGCCCTGAACCCGGTTCTGGTCACCAGGTTCCCTGTCAGCGACATCGCCGTCTCCGGTGAACCGACCACGTAAGAGCCGCCGTGAAAGTAGAGGATCGTCCCTGCCTTCGGAGTGTCGACTGGCTCGACGAGCACCGCGCGCCGATCGCCGAGCGTCGCAGTCCGGGTGCGGATCGCAGCCGGGACGATCATTCCCCCCATCATCGCCCTGAACCCGGCGCGGAGCTCCTCCACCGACCGAGGGCTCTCCGACTGAGGCCGTCGGACCATCGCGTCGATCTCCGCGCGCTGTTGCCTGCTCATTGTCGCCTCCATTGCAAGTGCATGCCAAGGAACTAAATTCCGTGGCATGCAGGGTAGAATATATGCCATGGCATCTAAGTCAAGCCGTGCCCCGATCGACCTTCCGGGCTTCTTCGCCGATCTCGTCCGCTGCGAGACACGCCTCTACAACGCGCTGAACGACCGCCTTCGCGAGCGGCACGGGATCGTCACCTCGCAGTTCGAGTTCCTCCGCTTCCTGCGCGACCACCCCGGGTCCCGGGTGGCGGACCTCGCCACCGAATTCGCCATCGGGATCGGCGCGACCAGCAAGGGCGTCGACCGCCTCGAGAAGCAGGCATGGGTCGCACGGCGAACCAATCCATCGGATCGCCGCTCATCACTGCTGGACCTGACCGCTGGAGGCCTGCAACTCGTCGAGGCGGCGGAGGCGACCTTCACCAAAGCACTGGCTGAGCTGACCGCAGACGTCCTCGGCGGTCCCACAGGACTGGCCGCCGTACAAGTCCTCTCGGAGCTGCGCTCCGGGCTCGAACGCGACCAGATCGGCCTGCCCACAGGCTGACCGGCATGGGCATCCAGTGCGACTGCCCGTTCGCTGCGTGATCAGCTTTCGTTACGAGGGTGAATCCCGCGGATTGATCACGACTCGATACGCACCCTAGTTCCACGACGGATGACACCGGGTCGGCGGCGATGAGTGGGCGGTGCTGATCGCCATCTGCCGACGGTAGCCCGAGCTCGGCTGCTGTCACCAGACGTCCGAGCCGCCGGGACAGCGCTTCTGCGTGCGGCCGTCCCAGCGGTAGCGCTTGGTCGCGCGTCGGATGAGCATACGGAGCGTGACGAGAGCGGCGGCGAGGGAGAGGTAGAAGTCCACGACCTCACCGCGCTTCTCGGTGCAGCGCCGCAGCTTGCCGTAGTCGTTCATCCAGGAGTGCGTGCGCTCCACGACCCAGCGTTTCCCGGCCTGGATCGGCGCCGGGACGTCCTTGCGGGCGATCTCGGCCGTGAAGCCCAAACCGGTTATCAGTGCCCGCGACTTGGCGCTGTCGTAGCCGCGGTCCCGGTTGACGTTGACGTCTTCGGGCATCGCGCCGAGCTGTGTGCGGGCCGCCTCCAAGGTCGGGCCGAGCAGGGGTGAGTCGTGCCGGTTGGCCCCGTCGGAGACGAGGCCGAGCGGGACGCCGCAGGCGTCGGAGGCGACCGAGCGTTTCAGTCCCTGCTTGCCCCTGTCCACCGGTGACCGCCCCGCCTTCTCGCCACCGGACGGGGCCTTGGTGATGCAGCCGTCAACCGAGATGTCGGTAAGCCCCAGCCGGATCATGCGGTCATAGGCTTCCAGGGCGAGGGCATGAACCTTCTCGGATATCCCCAGTTCAGCCCACTCTTTGACACGCCGCCGGATGGTGCGGTCGGAGCACCGGGACTGGAGATGCGCTCGTAACCGGAGCCGTGGACCAGCGCAAGCACGATGTGCTCGAAGACGGTCCGGTCGGCGACTCGGCGGCGGTGGCAGCCCAGCGGATGGTCGGCAACGAACGCCGCCCGCGCGGGCAGGAGTGCGGCGAACTGGTCCCACAGGGGTTCGAGCAGGCAAGATGGCACCGCAGGCACGGGTCCTCCGTGTGATCACTGAGCGTAGAGAACTCCATGATCACGCAGAGCCCGTGCCTGTCTCACATCCGTGCCCCTCAGCCGACGAGCGGCCAACCATTTGCCGGTCGGTCTAAGTCGGACCGCGAAGGACCCGGTCAGGCTGCGGCGGGCCATCGTGGTGATGATGTCCGCCCAGGGCCAGTCGGTGAAGGACATCACCTCGTTGATGCAGGTCAGCGAGGATTACGTGCGCGATGTCATCCACGCCTTCAACGAGCGGGGGTTCGACGCGCTGGACCCAAAATGGAGCGGGGGACGCCCGCGGGCGATCAGTGAGCGGGTGCGTGAGCGCATCTGCCTGGTCGCCCGGACGTCCCCCGGCGACTGGGGCATCGCCGCCTTCTCCACCTGGAGCCTGGCCAAACTGGCCGAACACCTGGTCCAGCGGAAGGTCGTGCCCGCCATCAGCCGGGAGACCCTGCGCCGGATCCTGCGCGAGGGTCAGGTCTCCTGGCAGGCCACCACGACCTGGAAGGCCTCCAGCGACCCGGACTTCATCGCCAAGATGCACCGGGTCCTGGAGTTGTACGACGCGCCACCCGCCGACGGCCGGGTGATTTGCGTGGACGAGTTCGGCCCGCTCAATCTGTTACCCCGCAAAGGCAAGGCCTGGCGGCCACACGGCAAGCGTCGCCGGATGCGGGCCACCTACTACCGCTACGACGGCGTGATGCACATGATCGCCGCTCTCGACCTGGCCACCGGGGAGATCTACTACCGGATCCGCCGGCGCAAACGGTGGCAGGAGTTCCTCGGCCTCCTCAAGGCCCTGCGTGCCCGCTGGCCCGGGGAAGCTGCACGTCGTGCTCGACGACTTCTCCCCGCACAAGCACCCCAACGTCCGCGCTTGGGCTGCGGCCAACCAGGTCGAGCTGGTCTTCCTGCCCACCTACGGATCGTGGCTCAACTGGATCGAATCCGAGTTCGCGGCCCTGCGCTACTTCGCCCTCAACGGCACCGACCACCGCAGCCACGGCGAACAGAACGCCGCCATCGGCGCCTACATCCGCTGGCGCAACGCCCGCGCCGACCCGAAGACCAACTTCGCCCCCGACTCACCGATCCGCACCTGGACCGATTACCCGGTCAAGGCTGCGTGACAAACCACTAGCATTCGAGTCGACCCCCAGCACCCGGCGGCCTGGACCCGAAGCACGCAGGCGCCCACAACTCCTCTCGGCGCACCGCGTGCGGAGAACAAGAAGGCGGCGCACTCTAGATGGGCGGCCTTGCCCATCGGCCCGGCTGACGAGGTCGCTCCGGTCACCCTCCTCGGCCACGTCCTCCATGACCAGCGGAGACAGACCCGAAAACACCATCGGCACAAGCTGGTTGACATCCATCACATGAAGGTCAACGACCCTCACAGCTCTCCGTCACCACCACATGTGAGACAGAGTCGTTCGCTGGGCAGACCCCCGATGCCGTACTGGGCTGTCCCGACGCCGACGCACGCGACGTACACCGCTTCGAGGCCACGGACTCGCTCGAGGCGATCAGGCCTGTCGCCGCCGCGGAACTTGCAGGGTCCCGGCCGCCGGTCCTTCGATGCCATCCGGGTTACTTTGCCTTTTGCCGATACGTGTATATGCTCCTAAATGTCGCGCGGGACACCTCCGCATCGACACCACCCACCCCACACACCCACCACCACCCGGCCCGAAGCCGGAACATCAACGGAGGTACGCCATGGTGAACACGGGGAACGGCAACAGCGGGGGACTGAGCTACTACCCTTGGTGGCTGGACAGGCTGGCCGCCGACGTCACCGGGCAGGGATCGTTCATCGACGACGGCCCCATCGAGGGCCCCGAGGCCGTCCGCTCGGTCGTGACCGCCGCCCGCGAACTCTACGAGTTCCAGGACTTCACCTACACCGGCGACTACGGCGACAACGGCTTCCTGGAGGAATACACCACCCGAGTCAGGGGCGAGACGCTCCATGTGGTCGTCACCGTTGCCCGCAACGCCGCCGGTGAGTGCGAGAAGCTCGTCGTCAACCACCGGCCGCGCAACGCGATGCTTCTGTTCTCCCGCGAGATGCACAAGAAGTTCGCCGGCACCCCCTTGGCCGGACACTTCCTCGCCGACGAGTCCTGAGCGGAGCCGGGCGCGCACACGTCCTCTCGATACCCGTCCGCAGGAGGGGTGCCGTCCGGCGCGGGTCGGACAACGCTCGCGGGTACGGTCGACCTGCCCTACTCAGCCCAGGGCTCGAAGCCGGTCTGGAGAACGGCTCCGAGAGCCGCGCGCAACCGGGCCGCCTCAGCGCCACCGAAGCTTTCCTCGAAACGGGACTGCACTTCCCGCCACAGCGGCAGCGCCGCCTTCATCCGGGACTGCCCGTCCGCAGTGAGGTCGACGACCCTCGCGCGACGGTCGGACTTGGACGGCTCGACGGTCACCAGGCCCTCTCTCGCGAGCGGCTTGAGGTTCGAGGCCAGCGTCGTGCGGTCCATGGCTATTGTCTCGGCAAGGTTGGAAATCGTCATTTCGCCACGGGCGGCGAGCTTCTGCAGGATGCTGAACTGCGTCCCGCGGAGACCGACCGGAGCTAGAGCCATGTCGTAGGTCGCCCCCAAATACCGGGCGGCCTTGCGCAGGGCAAGGTTGTTGCACTGGGCGTCGCCTGTGGCAGGTGTTGCGGTCATGGTCTCCTCCGAACGTCCCCACCATGATACGAGCACCTACTCGCACCTGGGAGACAGCACGGTGCCCACCGCATGAAACGCCGGGCGCTCGACGCGCCCCCCCGTGCCGTACCCCTCTGAGCAGGCATGTCGCCCTGTCCCACGATGCCGTTCCGGCCTGCTTCGAGGTCGTCGAAGCAGGCCGGAGGAGGCCGCGGGTCCGGCACGGCGGCATGGCCGGCGGCCGGCGTCGTTCAGCCCAGGTAGAACTCTCTGCGGGCGGCGACGAGCGCCTCGATCATCTGGGGAACGACGCCGGTGACGCGTGCACGCCGTCGGCGACGCGGTCGTAGCGGTTCTCCTGGTGCAGCCACCCCATCGCGGCGATGGGTCGCTGGGTGTGCGGCGGCAGGCCCACCTAGGACTTGTCCGGACGATCATGTGACTACTCGCCGTCCGCGTCGTTGATGTGGACATGGGGCGGGGTGACTTGAGCGATGCTGAATGGGAACGACT
>NZ_JARAVM010000032.1:0-96299 GCF_033792735.1 Streptomyces sp. PA03-3a | reverse complement strand
CGGTGGGGCGGGTCTCCGGCGGCGGCGCGGCCACCCGGGGCAACGGCATGCTGCGCGCCGACGTCGGGCACCGCACGGGCAGCGGCCCGCTGCCGGAGGCGCTGCGCGGTCTGGCCGCCAGCGACGGGCAGGCACGGGTGCTGCGCCGGGCGGGCGCCGTCGCCGACCCGGCCGCGAAGGCGGCCGGCGGCCCGGACGCCTCCGGGGAGGCGAAGGAGAAGGGGTGCGGCACCCCACCGCCGACCCCGCGCGCCACGCCCGCCCCGGAGCTGCTGCGCGCCTTCCGCTTCGTGTACGGGGCGCTCTCGCCCGCGGTGGCCCGCATGCTGCGGCTGCTCGCGCTCGCCCCCTCCGGTCTGACCGACGCGCAGACCGCCTCCGCGCTGGGCGGCTGCTCGGTCGAGGCCGCGCAGGCGACGCTCGCGGACCTGGCCGCCTGCGGGCTGCTGCACCCCGAGCCGGCGGCCGGCGACCTGCCAGCCCAGTACCGTGTGCCGGGCTGGCTGACCCCGCCGCTGCGGGCGCTGCTGGAGAGCACGGAGAAGCCGTCCGAGGCGCAGCTCGCCCGCGCCCGGATGCTGGAGCGCACGGTACGGCTGCTGCACGCGTGCCGGATGTGCCTGGAGGGCGAGACGGAACCCGACGGGCTGCCCAAGTCGCTGCGCTTCCCCAGCCGTCCGGTCGCGGCCGGGTGGCTGCGGGTGCGACTGCCGGTCCTGCTGGCCGCCGCGCGGCTGGCGGTCGCGGACGGCGAACTGGACACCCTGGCCCGCCGCCTGATGGCCGCGCTCGTGCGGGCCCTGGCCGCGGATCCGGACGGCGGTGCGACGGCGCCCGAGCGCTACCGGCTCCACCACCTGGTGCTGGACGTCGCCGAGCGGCGCGGACTGCACCGTGAGAAGGCGGCGGCCCTGCTGAACATCGGCGACCTGGACGTCGAGGCGGCCCGGCCGCTGGACGCCCTCGACCGCTACCGGGCCGCGCTGGTCGCCTCCCGGGAGGCCTACGACGGGGACGCCGAGGGCCGCGCGCTGGAGGCCATCGCCGGGACGTACCTGGAGCTGGACGACCCGCAGCGGGCCTCCGACTGGTACGGCAGGGCGCTGGCCCTGCGGCAGGCCCGTGGCGAGCTGGTCCACCAGGCGCGGCTGCACTCCCGGCTCGGCGCCCTGTTCACCTATGCCGGACGCTACGGCCCCGCGCTGCGCGAGTGGCGTGCCGCGGCCGCCGCGCACCGCCGGCTGAAGGACCTCCCCGCGCAGGCCCGCGCGCTCAGCGAGGTCGCGCGGGTCCAGGAGTACGCGGGGCATCCGGAGGACGCCCTGCGGACCTGCCGCGACGCCCTGTACTGGGCCCGGCAGGCGAAGGAGCGGCGCCTGGAGGGCGCGGTGCTGCTGCGCATGGCCGACACCCTGGACCGACTGGGGGACCCGGCGGGAGCCCGGTTGCAGCGGGCCGCGGCACGCCGGCTGCTGCCGGCCGACGAGATTCCGCAGCCCGAGGAGGGCTGAGGGCCCCTGTTTCCGGGGCCAAGAGCCCACCGGGGGCCCTCAGATCGCGCCGTAAGCGGGCTGTACCTACGAAACTGCCAATACCTTCGCTGAAAGTAGTCACTTTGTAAGGCTGGACAGTGACTCTTCCTTCACTACACTTGGTCACACCGCAGAGCATCGCGGTCAGGTCCGACGTACCCCGTGATCGGGTGACATGTCCGGAGACCTGCCAAAACCCTCCACTCCCGTGAACAGGACCGTGATCGACGTGAAGGTCGGCATCCCCCGCGAGGTCAAGAACAACGAGTTCCGCGTGGCCATCACCCCCGCCGGCGTGCACGAGCTCGTCCGAGGCGGCCACGAGGTGTTCGTCGAGCAGGACGCCGGCCTCGGCTCGTCCATCCCGAACGACGAGTACGTCTCCGCCGGTGCGACCATCCTCCCCACCGCCGACGAGGTGTGGGGCGTCGCCGACCTGGTGCTGAAGGTCAAGGAGCCGATCGCGGAGGAGTACCACCGGCTCCGCAAGGGCCAGACCCTCTTCACCTACCTGCACCTGGCCGCGTCCCGCGAGTGCACCGACGCGCTGCTGGAGTCCGGCACCACCGCGATCGCGTACGAGACCGTCGAGCTCGCCAACCGCCAGCTGCCGCTGCTCGCCCCGATGTCCGAGGTGGCCGGCCGGCTCGCCCCGCAGGTCGGCGCGTACCACCTGATGCGCTCGGCCGGCGGTCGCGGCGTGCTCCCCGGCGGCGTGCCGGGCGTGGCCCCGGCCAAGGCCGTCGTCATCGGTGGCGGTGTCTCCGGCTGGAACGCCGCGCAGATCGCCGTCGGCATGGGCTTCCACGTCACGCTGCTCGACCGGGACATCAACAAGCTGCGCGAGGCCGACAAGATCTTCGGCACCAGGGTGCAGACCATCGTCTCCAACGCCTTCGAGCTGGAGAAGGCGGTCCTCGACGCCGACCTCGTCATCGGCGCGGTCCTGATCCCGGGTGCCAAGGCCCCCAAGCTCGTCACCAACGAGCTGGTCTCCCGGATGAAGCCGGGCTCGGTGCTCGTCGACATCGCCATCGACCAGGGCGGCTGCTTCGAGGACTCCCGTCCCACGACGCACGCCGACCCGACCTTCGCGGTGCACGACTCGGTCTTCTACTGCGTCGCCAACATGCCGGGCGCGGTGCCGAACACCTCCACCTACGCGCTGACCAACGCGACGCTGCCCTACATCGTCGAACTGGCCAACCGCGGCTGGCGCGAGGCGCTGCGCCGTGACGCCGCGCTCGCCAAGGGCCTCAACACCCACGAGGGCCAGGTCGTCTACGGCCCGGTCGCCGAGGCGCACGGCCTGGACACGGTGGACCTCGCCACCGTTCTGGGCTGACGGCCGCCTCATCGATTGATCGATTTTCCGCGTCGGCGTCAACTTGTCGCCAATCCGGTACGCACGGCCGGGTCTTGAGTCCCAAGACCCGGCCGTTCGCGTGGAACCATACTGTTTTGCCGATTCGTCCCCCCGCGAAACATCCCCGGCGCCGTCGTTACACCCTTGACAGCGAGACGTTCGGTTGCCGACACATCGTGCCGTGTCCGGTGGATTGTGTTGCTGTGAACCACCGACACGCCATAGAGTCGCCAACCGTCGGCATGCTGCAACGCTGACCTATTGAGAAGTTTCCTGGTCACCAAGGAGGTAAGACGACTTGTGAATGAGTCGACATTTGCTCCCGGGGGTGGTCAGCCAGGAATGACCGTGCAGACCGACGGTTCCGCACGACTCGGACCGGTGGCCTCCGTGGCCGTCCGGACCTTCGAGGCACGCAGGGCCGGCACAGACAACGAGACGCGTTACGCGAACCCCATGGCGCAATACGAAGAAGAGCTGCAGGACGGTCAGTTCTACGACCCCGACGCGGAGTACGAACCCGACCCCGAGTACGCGGCCACCCTCGCGCCCGACGCGGCGCGCCAGCGCCGCGAGCGCGTCGGTCCCACCGGCCGCCCGTTGCCGTACTTCCCCATCCCCGGCCCGCTGACGGACCACGGCCCGGCGAAGATCATCGCGATGTGCAACCAGAAGGGCGGCGTCGGCAAGACGACGTCCACCATCAACCTGGGTGCCGCGCTCGCCGAGTACGGCCGCCGCGTCCTCCTGGTCGACTTCGACCCGCAGGGCGCCCTCTCGGTCGGCCTCGGCGTCAACCCGATGGAACTGGACGTCACGGTCTACAACTTGCTGATGGAGCGCGGGCTCTCGGCCGACGAGGTGCTGCTGAAGACCGCGGTGCCCGGCATGGACCTGCTTCCCAGCAACATCGACCTGTCGGCCGCGGAAGTCCAGTTGGTCAGCGAGGTGGCCCGCGAGTCCTCGCTGCAGCGGGCGTTGAAACCGCTGCTGCCCGACTACGACTACGTCATCATCGACTGCCAGCCGTCGCTCGGCCTGCTGACCGTCAACGCCCTGACGGCCGCGCACCAGGTGATAGTGCCGCTGGAGTGCGAGTTCTTCGCGCTGCGCGGGGTCGCCCTGCTGACCGAGACCATCGAGAAGGTCAGGGAACGGCTCAACCCCGAGCTGGAGCTGGACGGCATCCTCGCCACGATGTACGACTCGCGCACCGTGCACAGCCGCGAGGTGCTGGCGCGTGTCGTCGAGGCCTTCGACGACCACGTCTTCCACACCGTCATCGGACGGACCGTCCGCTTCCCGGAGACCACGGTCGCCGGTGAGCCGATCACCACCTACGCCTCCAACTCGGTGGGTGCCGCCGCCTATCGCCAGCTCGCCAGGGAGGTGCTCGCCCGGTGTCACGCCGAGTGAGTCTCCCGGGGGCCGACGAACTGTTCCGTACGACAGGGGGGCGGGGGCTCCAGCCCTCGACGCCGCGGCAGCACGCCAACGGCGAAACTCCCGACGCAGGCCCGGGCGGCGGCCTGGGCACCGACCCCGGCGCCCCCGGCGAACGCCCGCTGCGGCCGGTGCCGGCCCCCGCCGAGGAGCCTGCGCCGGAGGAGGCGCCCGTCCGTGATTCCGCGGCGCCCTCGGAGGCGGCCGAGCACGGCGGACGGGACACCGGCGCCGACCCCGGCGCCTCGCCGTCCCCCGCGGCCCGCTCCGTCCCCGAACAGGCGGGTCCGCCCGGTCCGCCCGTGCGGCGCGGCCTGCAGGCCCCCGCAACGGGCTCCGCGGGCCCCCAGGCGGCCCCGCAGCCGCCGCAGCCCCCGCAGCCCCGGCGCAAGTCCGGACGGGCCCCCAGGCGGCCCAGCGGGCGCGAGCGCCACGACGAGAAGATCACCGTCTACGTCTCCGCCGAGGAGCTCATGGACCTCGAGCACGCCCGCCTCGTCCTGCGCGGGGAGCACGGGCTCGCCGTGGACCGCGGGCGGATCGTCCGCGAGGCGGTCGCGGTGGTCCTGGCCGACCTCGAGTCGCGCGGCGACGCGAGCATCCTCGTACGCCGCCTGCGCGGCCGCTGACGCGCTCCGCGCGATACGGTGCCGTCCTCCGTACGGCCCCGTCAGCACCATCTGGACCCCCATGCCCCCCGACGACACCGCAAGCCCGCAGCGCTCCCGCCGCCTCCTCGGCCGCGGCCCCGGCGCGAACCCCGCGCCGCCCCCGGCCGCGGCCGAGGAGGGCGCGGACGGGCCGGGTGCGAGCGACGCGGCCGGTGAGTTCGGCCACACCGCGCCGCCCGCGGTGCCGCCGCCACCTGCCGCCGTCGAAGCCGAGGCGGAGGCCGCCCCGGAGCCCGAGGGGCATCCGCTCGTCGCGGACCCGCCGCCCGCACCGCAGGCGGTGGACGACGGGCCCGCTCCCGTGCCTGAGCCGGGGCCCGCCGGTGAGCCGGGCGGCGAGGACGCCGCCGCGAACGACGGCCGGTTCACCGTCCGGCTGGCGAACTTCGAAGGCCCCTTCGACCTGCTGCTGCAGCTGATCTCCAAGCACAAGCTGGACGTCACCGAGGTCGCGCTGTCCAAGGTGACGGACGAGTTCATGGCCCACATCCGCGCCATGGGACCGGACTGGGACCTGGACCAGACCACGGAGTTCCTGGTCGTCGCGGCCACGCTGCTGGACCTGAAGGCCGCGCGCCTGCTGCCCGCCGCAGAGGTGGAGGACGAGGAGGACCTCGCCCTGCTGGAGGCCCGGGACCTGCTCTTCGCCCGCCTGCTCCAGTACCGCGCCTACAAGCAGATCGCCGCGATCTTCGCCGAGCGCCTGGAGGCCGAGGCGCTGCACCACCCCCGCACCGTGGGGCTGGAGCCGCAGCACGCGGAACTGCTGCCCGAGGTGGTGCTGAGCATCGGGCCGGAGCGCTTCGCGCAGCTCGCCGTCAAGGCGATGCAGCCGAAGCCCAAGCCCCAGGTGTACGTGGACCACATCCACGCGCCGCTGGTGAGCGTCCGCGAGCAGGCCGAGCACGTCGTCGCGATGCTGCGCGAACGCGGCGAGGCGAGCTTCCTGGAGCTCACCTTCGACGCCCCCGACACCCTGACGGTCGTGGCACGCTTCCTGGCCCTGCTGGAGCTGTACCGGGAGAAGGCGGTCGCGCTCGACCAGGAGGAGGCCCTCGGTACGCTCCAGGTCCGGTGGACGGGCGGCGACGAGGCGCCGGAGCAGCCGCTGGTCACCGACGAATTCGACCAGGTGCCCGCCGCCGGGAAGGACGGGAAGGGCAGGAAGGATGGCTGACGTGACGGAGGTGACCGGAGTGACCGAGGTGGCATCCGAGGCGTCCGAGGCGGTCGGGGGGACCTCGCCGGCGGCGGAGGGCGCGCCCGCGGGGCTGCTCTCCGTGGCGGAGCTGGAGCTGCGCCCCGCCCTGGAGGCCGTCCTGATGGTCGTGGACGAGCCCGTCACCGAGGAGACCCTGTCGAAGGTGCTGGAGCGCCCGCGCCGGGAGATCGCCACCGCCCTCCACGACCTGGCGCAGGAGTACGCCGCCCAGGGCCGCGGCTTCGACCTGCGCCTGATCGCGGGCGGCTGGCGTTTCTACACCCGGCCCGCCTACGCCCCGGCCGTCGAGAAGTTCGTCCTGGACGGCCAGCAGGCCCGGCTCACGCAGGCCGCACTGGAGACCCTGGCGGTCGTCGCGTACCGGCAGCCGGTCAGCCGGTCCCGGGTCTCCGCGGTCCGCGGAGTCAACTGCGACGGCGTGATGCGCACCCTTCTCCAGCGGGGTCTGGTGGAAGAGTGTGGGACGGAAGCCGAGACAGGTGCGATCCTGTACAGGACGACGAACTACTTCCTGGAGCGGATGGGCCTGCGCGGCCTGGACGAGCTGCCCGAGCTCGCCCCGTTCCTCCCGGAGGCGGACGCCGTCGAGGCGGACTCCCTGGAGGGCGTCCCCTCATTCGACCCGGACTCGACGACGGATAGTTGATGCGAAGCAGTAGCGGCAGCGGCAGGAACAGTGGCGGCAACCGGAATTCCCGGGGTGCCGATGGGGGCGGCTCCCGGTCGAGGACCGGGGGACAGCGCGACGACCAGCAGAAGCGCGCGGGCCGGCCCCGTCCGGAGGAGCGCCGCTACGACGTCGGCGGCGGCTCCGGCGGAGCGGGCGGAGCGGGCGGAGGCGCCAGGCGCGGCACCGGCGGCAAGCCGGGCGGCGCGTCCGGCAAGCCCCGCAAGTCCGCCCCGGCGCGCCCCCGCGAGCTGGACGCCCAGATCGAGGAGCGCAACCGGGAGCGGCACAGCAAGCCCAAGCTGAACCTGCCCAAGACCTTCCCCGGGGCCGAGCAGGAGGGCGAGCGCCTGCAGAAGGTACTGGCCCGGGCGGGCATGGGCTCGCGCCGCGCCTGCGAGGAGCTGATCGAGCAGCGCCGTGTCGAGGTGAACGGCAAGATCGTCACCGAGCAGGGCCTGCGTGTGGACCCCGACAAGGACGAGGTGCGCGTCGACGGCCTGACCGTCGCCACGCAGTCGTACCTGTTCTTCGCCCTGAACAAGCCCGCCGGCGTCGTCTCCACGATGGAGGACCCCGAGGGCCGCCAGTGCCTCGGCGACTACGTCACCAACCGCGAGACCCGGCTCTTCCACGTGGGGCGGCTGGACACCGAGACCGAGGGCATCATCCTGCTCACCAACCACGGCGAGCTGGCCCACCGTCTCACGCACCCCCGCTACGGCGTGCAGAAGACCTACCTCGCCGCGATCAACGGTGTGCTGCCGCGCGACATCGGCAAGCAGCTGAAGAACGGCATCCAGCTCGAGGACGGCTACGCCCGCGCCGACAGCTTCCGCGTCGTGCAGCAGACGGGCAAGAACTACCTGGTCGAGGTCACCCTGCACGAGGGCCGCAAGCACATCGTGCGGCGCATGCTGGCCGAGGCGGGCTTCCCGGTCGACAAGCTGGTCCGCACCAGCTTCGGCCCGATCGCGCTCGGCGACCAGAAGTCGGGCTGGCTGCGGCGGCTCACCAACACCGAGGTGGGCATGCTCATGCGCGAGGTCGACCTCTGAGCCGTCCGGTCCCCGCCGGTACGGTCCGGTACGCGTCGCGCGTACCGGACCGGCTTCCCGGCCGGCTCCGCGAAGGGCGTCCCGAGCGGCCTGCCGACGGATAAGGACTTTCCCGGAGGGCGCCGTTCCGGGAAGGATGGCGCAATGACCATCCACGCCGAACATCTGCGCGGAGCCGGGCTGCCCGAACTCACCCCGGCCCTCGCCCAGCAGGGACAGCCGTTGCTGTTCGCCACCGTCTCCGGTGCGCACCTGTACGGCTTCCCGTCCCGTGACTCGGACGTGGACCTGCGCGGCGTCCACCTCCTCCCGCTGGGCGACCTGATCGGGCTGCGGGAGGGCGAGGAGACCCAGACCCGCATGTGGGAGCAGGACGGCCTCGAGCTCGACCTGGTCACCCACGACCTGCTGAAGTTCGCCCGGCTCATGCTGCGGCGCAACGGCTACGTCCTGGAGCAGCTGCTGTCCCCGCTCGTGGTGCACACCAGTGGCGTCCACGCCCAACTCGTCGACCTGGCGCCCGGCGTCATCACCGGCCACCACGCCCACCACTACCGGGGCTTCGCCCGGACGCAGTGGGAGCTGTACGAGAAGACCGGCGAACTCAAGCCGCTGCTCTACACCTTCAGGGTGCTGCTGACCGGCATCCACCTGATGCGCGCCGGCACCGTCGAGGCGCACCTGCCGACTCTGCTGGAGCACGTCACCGCCCCTGGGTACGTCCGCGAACTCATCCACGAGAAGGCGGTCGCCGAGCACGGCCTCGCCATGGACCTCGACCCGCGCCGCGTCCGCGCCGACGTCGAGGCCCTCCACGAGATCCTGGACGACGCGCAGCGGGACACCCGGCTGCCCGGCGAGCCGACGGCCTACGACGCCCTCCACGACCTGGTCGTCCGCACCCGGGTGGCCGCCGCGTGAGCCCCGCCGTGACCGGGCGCCGCGCGGCCTCGGGGGCGATGGCGGGCCTGGCGATCGGTGACGCGCTCGGTTTCCCCACGGAGTTCAACGACATCCCGTCGATCCTCGCCAAGTGCGGCCCGTGGCGCGAGATGGAACTGCCCCGCCCGGCCTTCGTCACCGACGACACGCAGATGACCCTCGCCCTCGCGCGCGGGCTGCTCACCGCGATGGAGCGCGGCCCCCTCACGCCGTCCCGGCTCGCCCGCCCGGTGCGCGAGGAGTACGTCGCCTGGTACCACTCGCCCGACAACAACCGCGCCCCCGGCCGCACCTGCCTGGTCGCCTGCGAGAAGCTGGACCACCCGGACCGGCCCTGGCAGGAGGCCAGCCAGACCGGCTCCAAGGGCTGCGGCGCGAACATGCGGGTCGCTCCGGTCGGCCTCGTCCCCGGGCTGCGCCCCGACGAGCGGGCGGGGGCGGCGCAGCTGCAGTCGGCGCTCACCCACGGCCACCCCACGGCGCTCGCGGCCTCCGACCTCACCGCGCACGCCGTCCACCTGCTCGCCCAGGGCGCGGCCCCGGGGGAACTGACCGGCCTGCTGCGCGGCTACGCGGCGGAGCAGCGCGACACGTACCACGAGTGGTGGCTCGGGGACCTGTGGCTGCGTGCCCACGACCACGGCCCGGTGTCCTTCGTCCGCCGTGGCTGGGACGAGTGCCTCGGGGTGCTCGACCGCCTCGACGCGGCGCTCGCGGCCCCCGACCGGGACGCCGACCCGTGCCTGGCCACCGGAGCCGGATGGATCGCCGAGGAGGCGCTGGCGACCGGCCTGCTGTGCTTCCTGCTCTTCCCGGACGAGCCCGTCACCGCGGTCCGCCGGGCGGCGTGCTCCTCCGGGGACTCCGACTCCATCGCCTGCCTCGCGGGTGCCTTCGCCGGCGCGCACCACGGCCTGGCCGCCTGGCCGGACGCCTGGGTGGAGCGGCTCGAACACCGCGACGAACTACTCGCCCTCGGTGCCCTCTGGGACGGCGACGGCGGCTGACGCCCGCCGGACCCGGAACAGGAAGTCCTCGACGCGGGCCCGGTCCGGCTCGTCCGGGAGGGGGCTGCGCGGGGCGGCGGCGTCGGCCTCCTCACGCAGCCGGTTCATCCAGGACTCCGTCTCCGCCCAGCCGGCCTCGCCCCGCTTCACCGCCAGCAGCCGCTCGCGGTGGTCGCCGACCTCGATGCGCAGTTCGCCGGTGCGGAGCAGGTCGCGGGAGCTGATCAGCAGGCGCAGCAGGTGCATGGCGTGCTTCCAGCGCGGCGCGCCGTGCGTGCGGACGTCGGCCTCCAGCTTCCGCAGCTGGCCGGTGGCGTAGCGCGCGAAGCTCTCGTGGACGTGCCGGGACAGGAAGGCGCCGCGCAGGGCGAGGAGTTCCTTCCCGGTGTCGTCCACGTGCTCGACGAGCGGGGAGTGGAGGCACTCCAGGATGTTGGGGTTGGCGCGCAGGGCGAGCTCGCAGAACCGCTCCAGTTCCCAGGAGAACTGCTCGTGCCCCGGGCCGTCCACGTGCCGGGGCGGCTTGACGAAGCGCCAGAAGAGCGGGGTGGGCGCGACGTACACCCCGCGGCGGTCGGTGTCGCTGCCGTCCGTGGCCAGCCCGAAGGCGCGCGAGCCCATCACACAGGCGTAGACGGTGTGACGGCGTACGAGGTCGTGGTCGCGCATGGACCGGGATCGTACGGGCTAGGTGAGGAGGATCTCGCCGTCTTTTTCGGTGATCGCCTCGGCGGGGAGCGGCCTCGGGGCCGGTCCGGCGACCACCGAGGCGTCGGTGATGCGGAACTTGCTGCCGTGGCAGGGGCAGTTGATGGTGCCGTCGGAGACGGTGTTCACGAGGCAGCCCTCGTGGGTGCAGACGGCGGAGAAGGCCTTGAACTCGCCCGCCTTGGGCTGGGTCACCACGACCTTCTTGTCCGTGATCACCGTGCCGCCGCCCACCGGCACGTCGGCGGCCTTCACCAGCACCTCGCCCTGCGAGGGCGGCGACGTCGTAGCCGACGCCGCGGCCGGCGCGGAGGCGGGCTCCGAGGCCGGTGGCGCCGAGGTCGCCGCTGCCTGCGGCGCGCCCTCGTCGCCGTACTTGCTGCATCCCGCTCCCGCGAGCGCCGCCGTGGACAGCAGCACCATGCGTCGCTTCATGTCGTCACCCCGACCGTTCGGAAGAACCACAACGCTGACGTGAGCCACAGCACCGTCAACGCCGTGAAGACCAGCCCGCCGACGAGCGGCAGCAGCCGGTCCGGCAGTCGCTCGGCCCGCAGCAGCAGCATCTTTGCCGTGAATGTCCCGAAAAAGAAGCACCCGAGCAGCGAGTGCCACAAGACGCGACTGCTGTACGTCTGATAGCCCAACGCATACAGGCAGTGCACGGCGACCGGCACGCTCAGCAGGAAGGCGAGGCGGCCCGACCAGCGGTGCAGCCCGCCGGTCCAGGAGGGGGCGCGGACGCCCGGCACCCTGCCGTACATCACCAGCGCCGAGGCGATCTGCACCAGGGCGAAGGCGAAGGCGGCCGTGGCGAGCCAGGACTTGACCGCGCCGGTGCTGGAGAAGCCGGCGAGGTTGAAGGCGGTGCCGGCCGGGTCGTGCACCCTGCCGTACGCGCCGAGGGCGACGGCGACCGCTGCGGCGGCCAGCGCGGGGACGAGGAACACGGCCGCCCGCGGCCCGGGGCGGGGCGGCGGTGCCGGGAAGGAGGTGGTGGCGGCGTTCGGGTCCACGTTCATGGGGCGCTCCTGCTCCTGCCTGCGGCGGACGGTCAGGGGATCGGCCGTGCGGTGAGCTGCGCGCCGTCGACGGTCACGGCACCGGTGGCGGGGTCGATGGCGGGGGCGGCCGACGGTTCGCCGTCGCGCGAGACGATCCCCACCTGCTTGCCGTTCGGCAGCACGATCCAGCCGCCGACGACCCGCGCGCCGCGTACCGCGGCGGCCGCCCGGTACAGACCCGACGGCTTGACCGCGTGCCGCGCCGTGAAGGGCTGCTCCAGCCCCGTCAGCCGCACCTCGCCGGTGACGCGCCCGCCCTCCAGGGTGCCCTCCAGCAGGGCGCCGCGGTCGCCTGTCAGGCGCATGCCGCCGTCGTCCCCGACGTCGCCGCGCAGCCAGGCCTCCTTGGCGCGCCCGTCGCAGACGTACGCGACGGCCTTGCCGTCCTCGCGCAGCGCGATCGCGACGCCGGCCGCGCCGTCGCCCGTGCGGCCCGCGTAGTCCGCGTCGGGGCGAGGGGCGGTGGTCGTCGCCGTGCGGGAGGGGGCGGGCGACGCGGGCGCCGGGGGAGCCGAGGTGGGGGCCGCCGGGGACGGCGGGGCGCCCCCCTTCGCGTCCGCCGCCGGCGGTTCCGTCGTCGCGTTGAGCGAGAGCATGATCAGGGCGAGTGCCAGCCCCGCGAGGAGCGTGTGGAGCGGTCCGGAACGCTGCATTGTCCGTCTCCCCCGAGGCCGCACGGTCAGGTCACCATCGAACCGGACGGCCGCCCCGGCGTCCAGGGGCGTGTCGGGACAAAGCGGCGCTTACGACCACACCGCCAGCGCCACCGCGCGACCCTCCGGGTCCCGCTGCACCTCCAGCATCCCGACCACCGCGCTGCGGTTGACGCGCCCGTACACGTGCGGGAAGCGCGTCTCCTGCGGTACCCCCGGCGGCGGCACCGGATCGGCGTCCTCCCACAGCACACGGGCCTCCAGGGCCTCCTCGTCGATCAGCAGCACCATCAGCGGGCCCGGGGTGCTCCGGTAGAAGGCGTCGGCGACGGCGAGTGCCACCGCCTCGTCGGGCGCGCAGTGCACGAACCCGTCCTCGGCGAGCGACGAGGGCGCGTACGGACGATCCGGGTCGCGCAGCCAGTCGTCCAGCGGAACCAGGTGGAAGATCATGCTTCATGGTGTACCGCAGCACCTCCCGCGTCTCGCAGGGCGGGCGTGTCCGCCGCTCCCCGTCCACCGCGACTACGCTGACCAGGTACGTGCGCGCAGCAACACAGGGAGCGATGACGTGGCGGTACGAGCGGTCCGCGGAGCCGTCCAGCTGGAGCGGGACGAGGCGGAGCACATGCACGGGCAGGTCGCCGAGCTGCTCACCGCCATCCTGGAACGCAACGGCATCGCGGTGGACGACCTGATCAGCGTCTGGTTCACCGCCACCCCGGACCTCCACAGCGACTTCCCGGCGGTCGCCGCGCGCAAGCTCGGCATCACCGACGTGCCGCTGATCTGCGCGCAGGAACTCGACATCGCCGGCGCCATGCCCCGGGTCGTGCGGATCCTCGCCCACGTGGAGTCGGACCTGTCCAAGGGCGAGATCTCCCACGTCTACCTCGGCGCAGCGGCCGCCCTCCGCAAGGACATCGCCCAGTGAGGACCGCCCTGGTCATCGGCACCGGCCTGATCGGCACCTCCGCCGCCCTCGCGCTCGCCTCGCGCGGCGTCGAGGTCCATCTGGAGGACCACGACCCCTCCATGGTGCGCACGGCCGCCGCGCTGGGCGCGGGCACCGACGAGCCCCCGTCCGGCACGGTCGACCTCGCGATCGTCGCCGTTCCGCCGGCCCACGTCGCCGCCACCGTCGCCGACGCCCAGCGGCGCGGGCTCGCCCGCGGCTATCTGGACGTCGCCAGTGTGAAGTCCGGGCCGCGCCGCGACCTGGAGGCGCTCGGCTGCGACCTGACCTCGTACGTCGGCACCCACCCCATGTCCGGCCGCGAGCGCTCGGGCCCGCTGGCCGCGACCGCCGACCTCTTCGAGGGCCGCCCCTGGGTGCTCACCCCGACCCCGGTCACCGAGACCGAGGTGCTCAACCTCGCCCTGGAACTGGTCGCGCTCTGCCGCGCCGTCCCGGTCGTCATGGACGCCGAGGCGCACGACCGTGCCGTCGCCCTCGTCTCGCACACCCCGCAGCTCGTCTCCAGCATGGTCGCGGCGCGCCTGCAGCACGCCGAGGACAGCGCGGTGCGCCTGTGCGGCCAGGGCATCCGCGACGTCACCCGGGTCGCCGGCTCCCAGCCCGGCATGTGGATCGACATCCTCTCCGCCAACCCCGGTCCGGTCGCCGACGTCCTGGCCGACCTCGCCGCCGAGCTGACGGAGACCGTCGAGTCCCTGCGGGCCCTGCAGTCCGCGGACGACGCCAAGCGCCGGGACGGCGCCGCCGGCATCGAGGACCTGCTGCGCCGGGGCAACGCCGGCCGGGCCAAGGTCCCCGGCAAGCACGGCTCCGCCCCCAAGGCGTACGACGTCGTCGCCGTCCTCATCGGCGACCAGCCCGGGGAGCTCGCGAGGCTGTTCGCGGAGGCGGGTATGGCGGGGGTCAACATCGAGGACGTGCGGATCGAGCATTCGACGGGGCAGCAGGCGGGCCTGGTCCAGTTGATGGTGGAGCCGGCCGCGGCGGCGCGGTTGTCGGCGGCGCTGCGGGAGCGCGGCTGGTCGCTGCGCGCCTGAGCGGGCCGGCGGGCGGAGTCCGGCGCGGTGGGTGCGGCGGGGGCCGGGGAATCTGCGGTACGGAGCCGAATGGGTGGGCCGGTAACCTTGTGGGGATGGCATTGCGCCAGCCGTGTACCTGCTCCACGCACAAGGAAGGTCCCCCGACTGTGTCGAATCCGGTGATCGTCGCGATCGACGGCCCCTCGGGCACTGGCAAGTCCAGCACTTCGAAGGCGGTCGCGGCCAAGCTCGGCCTGAGCTACCTGGACACCGGAGCGCAGTACCGGGCGATGACCTGGTGGATGCTGAGCAACGGCGTCGACGTGCATGACGCGGCCGCCGTGGCGACCGCCGCCGAGAAGCCGGTGATCGTCTCCGGGGCCGACCCGGCGGCGCCCACGATCACGGTGGACGGCGTGGACGCCTCCGGCCCGATCCGTACGCAGGAGGTCACCGCTGCCGTCAGCGCCGTCAGCGCGGTGCCGGAGGTGCGCACCCGTCTGGTCGGGCTGCAGCGCGACGCGGCCGCCGGCGCGCCGGGCGGCATCGTCGTCGAAGGCCGGGACATCGGCACCACCGTGCTGCCCGACGCCACCGTCAAGATCTTCCTCACCGCCTCCGCGGAGGCCCGCGCCGCCCGCCGCGGCGGCGAGCTGAAGGCCGCCGGCAGTGCCCAGGTCGACCTCGCGGCGACCCGCGAGGCCCTGGTGCGGCGTGACGCGGCCGACTCCGGCCGCAAGACCTCCCCGCTGGCGAAGGCGGACGACGCCATAGAGGTCGACACCAGCGAGCTCACCCTCGACCAGGTCATCGAGTGCGTCGTCACCCTGATCGAGGAGAAGCGGGTCGCTTCGTGAGGGACGCATCCGCGGTTCCGGGCCCGAGGGGGGTGGCGGTCGGCCGCCGCCTCGGCATCGGGATCATCAACAGCCTCTGGCGCCCCCGGGTGCTCGGCGGCTGGCGCCTGCCCGCCACGGGGCCGGTGATCCTGGCCGTGAACCACTCGCACTACGTGGACGGGCCGGTGCTCATGGGCACCTGCCCGCGCCCGGTGCACTTCCTGATCAAGAAGGAGGCCTTCATCGGGCCGCTGGACCCGTTCCTGCGCGGGATCGGCCAGCTCCCGGTGGACCGCCACAGCACCGACCGCACCGCGGTGACCAGCGCGCTCGGCGTGCTGGAGCGGGGCGGGGTCCTCGGGATCTTCCCCGAGGGCACCCGGGGCGAGGGCGACTTCGCCGACCTGCGGGCGGGCCTGGCCTACTTCGCGGTGCGTTCCGGCGCGCCGATAGTGCCGGTCGCGGTCCTCGGCACGTCCCGGCCGGGGCGGCTGATCCGCGGCCTGCCGCCGGTGCGCAGCCGGGTCGACGTCGTCTTCGGCGACCCCTTCGACGCCGGCGACGGGTCCGGGCGCCGTACCCGTACGGCACTGGACGCCGCCACCGTGCGCATCCAGAAGCACCTGACCGGCCACCTCGAGTACGCCCGGCGTACCACGGGCCGCGCCTCCTAGCGCCGGCCTGACCCACACTGGGGCGTGCAAGCCCCCGCACCTTTGACGATCGACGGAGAAGCTTTCATGGACATCGAGAACGAGTACGGCGAAGTCGGCGCGCTCGACGACGCCGATTACGCCGAGTTCATGGAGCTCGCCGCCGAGGAGGGATTCGACCTCGACGAGGTCGCGGGCGACCTCGCGGCGGCGGGCCACGGCCCGCTGCCGGTCCTCGCGGTCGTCGGGCGCCCGAACGTCGGCAAGTCGACACTGGTGAACCGGATCATCGGCCGCCGTGAGGCGGTCGTCGAGGACCGCCCCGGCGTCACCCGTGACCGCGTCACGTACGAGGCCGACTGGAACGGCCGCCGCTTCAAGGTCGTCGACACCGGCGGCTGGGAGCAGGACGTGCTCGGCATCGACGCGTCCGTGGCCGCGCAGGCCGAGTTCGCGATCGAGGCCGCCGACGCCGTGGTCTTCGTCGTCGACGCCAAGGTCGGCTCCACGGACACCGACGAGGCCGTGGTCAAGCTGCTCCGCAGGGCCGGCAAGCCGGTCGTGCTGTGCGCCAACAAGGTCGACGGCCCCTCGGGCGAGGCGGACGCCGCCATGCTGTGGAACCTCGGCCTCGGCGAGCCCTACCCGGTCTCGTCGCTCCACGGCCGCGGTACGGGCGACCTGCTGGACGCGGTGCTGGAGGCGCTCCCCGAGGCGCCGATGCAGTCCTTCGGCAACGCCGTCGGCGGCCCCCGCCGGGTGGCGCTCATCGGCCGCCCGAACGTCGGCAAGTCCTCGCTGCTGAACAAGGTGGCGGGCGAGGAGCGCGTGGTCGTCAACGAGATGGCCGGCACGACCCGCGACCCCGTCGACGAGCTCATCGAGCTCGGCGGCAAGACCTGGAAGTTCGTGGACACCGCGGGCATCCGCCGCCGCGTCCACCTCCAGGAGGGCGCGGACTACTACGCCTCGCTGCGCACCGCGGCCGCCCTGGAGAAGGCGGAGGTCGCCGTCGTGCTGATCGACGCCGGCGAGTCCCTCGCCGAGCAGGACACCCGCATCATCTCGCTGGCCGTGGAGGCGGGCCGCGCCCTGGTCATCGCCTACAACAAGTGGGACGTGCTGGACGAGGAGCGGCGCTACTACCTCGAGCGCGAGATCGAGAAGGACCTCGTGCAGGTCCAGTGGGCGCCCCGGGTGAACGTCTCCGCCCGTACCGGCCGCCACATGGAGAAGCTCGTCCCGGCCATCGAGACCGCGCTGGCGGGCTGGGAGACCCGGGTGCCCACCGGCCGCCTCAACGCCTTCCTGGGCGAGCTCGTCGCCGCCCACCCCCACCCGATCCGCGGCGGCAAGCAGCCCCGCATCCTCTTCGGGACCCAGGCCGGCACCAAGCCCCCGCGCTTCGTGCTCTTCGCCTCCGGCTTCCTGGAGGCCGGCTACCGCCGCTTCATCGAGCGCCGGCTGCGTGAGGAGTTCGGGTTCGAGGGGACGCCGATCCAGGTGTCGGTGCGGGTCCGCGAGAAGCGCGGACGCAAGAAGTAGCCCGCGAGGGCAGGCGTGCAGCCGCCCGTCCGGTCGTCCCTGCGGGGGCGGCCCGGGCGGGCGGTTCCTCGTGGGGCCGCACACGGCGCCGCCCGCCGGGTCGCCTCCGCGGGGCGATCGGGCGGGCGGTTCTTCGTACGGGCGTGCGGTGCGGGTCAGAGACCGCCGTGCATGCGGTTCTCGGCGAGCCCCGGCGGGAGCGCGGGGAGGTCGCCGCGATGGCGGCCCGCGACGCGGTAGGGGGAGTTGGCGCCGCCGCGGTCCGCGAAACCGTTGAACTGCAGGTCCTCCTCGCCGGTACGGTCGCCGGGAAGCGTGCGGAAGAGCCTGCGGTACTCGGAGTAGAGCGCGTCGTAGATCGGCGTGCCCTCACTCACGGACGCCTCCTGCGCGGTGCGCATGGGGGGAATGGGGCTTCGGTACTGGGCTCGTGAGGAAGCGTCAAAGGTGTGCACGTCGTGGCAACGAGCGGCTCAACTGCGGGGATGCGGGTCGTACGGATGAATCACGCATATGCACTGCCATAGGCCAAAGGCGCGTACGGCGGGCCGTACGCGCCTTTGGCCGGAGCCGGTGGATCAGGTGCCGGAGAGGGGCATCGTCGCCGCGACGAGGAGTCCGTGCCCGCAGGCGCGCTCGAGGGCGTCGCGCAGCAGGTCCTCGCGCGGCTGCTGGCCGATGGTGCCGTGCGGGGCGGCGTACACGTACACCTCGTTGGACTTGTGGACGGCCTGGCGCCAGCCCTCGCTCACCGCGAGCGGCTGGTGCGCCTGCCACCACGCGCCGGCGGAGCCGGGCTGCAGGATGGCGTGCAGCTGGCCCATGGCCAGCAGCACGGACCAGCCGGGCAGCGGGGACGGCGGGGTGGAGAGGTCGTTCACGGGGAGGAAGCCCTGCTCGATGAGGATCGGCAGGAAGTCGTCGTCCGGACCGTTGTCCCCGGGGCGGGCGATGGGCCCGGTGGGTTCGATGACCAGGGCCGGGCACACCTCGTCCTTGACCAGGACGAGGCCGCAGGTGATGCCGAGCACCGCCTGCCGCGGCGCGGCCGCCGCCGTGGCACCGGCCGTCTCCTCGCCGGCGATGCTCTGCACGGCGCCCTGCAGTTGCTCCTCCGAGACCGGCACGACCTGGGAGGGGATGCACGTCGCATGGGCGAAGGCGAGCACGGCGGTCTCCTCGCCGACGAAGAGCACCGTGCTGGTGCGCTCCGTGGAGGTGTCCCCGGGCGTGCGACAGGAGGTGCAGTCGTACGTGCCGGGCGCGCTGTCACCGGCCAGCAGGCGTGCCGCCTCCTCATCGCCGATCTCGGCTCGTACCTCGTCGCTGACGTCGAGCATGGGCGGCACTGAAGCCTCCTTGGAAATGTGCGGCTACGGGCTCCTTTGCCGGGCCTCGCCCGGCACATAGTGACAACGGCCGATCTGTGGCGGGAGTCACGGCCTTCTTGGCGCGTGCTCGTGCGCCCGCGTGCGGAGCGTGATCGGACGTGCGGAGCCGGTCACTCCTCGTCCTACCTTTCACCCCCGGAAGGCTCCGCGCCTATGAGACGGGTCACATGGCGCATATGCGCTGTAGGGATATGCCGCAAAAAACACCATCAATCCGGTGTCCTAAATAGGTCTTTACTCCCGGTAACCTGCAACTGGCCTGCAGCGTAAAGGATTTGCTTGGTGACGGGGCGCGACCCTGCCTAGATTTGCCCGCCGTGTGCAGAGAGCACCGCCCGGGAGGGCTCGCACGGTGGACGGCCGGGGATCGGAACGCCATCGGCCGGCGAGCGAAGGGGGCGGGGACCGCGCCGGATGCGCGGGGACCCCGTCCGTCGGGTGCCGTACCAGGGGTACGGCGCCATGGGGGAACCCCGGGTCCGTGGAGAGGGATTCCATGGCCGTATCAGCCAAGTACCGTCGGTCCGCAGTCGTAGCCGGCGTCACCGTTCTGACCCCGCTGGCACTCATGGCCGCCGCGGGGCCCGCGAAGGCCGCCGACAACGGGGTCTGGGACCGCATCGCCGGCTGCGAGAGCGGCGGGAACTGGCACATCAACACCGGCAACGGGTACTACGGAGGACTCCAGTTCTCGGCCGGGACCTGGCGCGCCTACGGCGGCACCGCCTACGCGGCGACCGCCGACCGGGCGAGCCGTGAGCAGCAGATCGCCGTCGCCACCAAGGTGCAGCGGGCGCAGGGCTGGGGCGCCTGGCCCACCTGCTCCGCCCGCGCCGGCGCCTACGGCAGCGCGCCCGGCCGCGGCACCGCCCCGGCCGCGCCCAAGGCGAAGCGGCACACCGCCCCGGCGCCGGCGAAGCAGTCGCGCGGCACCGGCGGCCACGCCGACCGCGGCGAGAGCCGGCCGGAGGGGCACGGCAACTACAGCGTGCGCGACGGCGACACCCTGAGCGGCATCGCGGCCGCCCACGGGACGACCTGGAAGAAGCTGTATGCCGTCAACCGGTCCGTGATCGGCGCCGACCCCAACCTGATCCTTCCGGGGCAGCGGCTGACGGTCTGAGCCACTGCGCGTCCCGGCCCACCCGGCGGCCGTGCTCCGACCGGGTGGGCCCGCAGACGCGCGCGGCGCGGCGGGCGGCGACGCCCGCCGCGCCGCGCCTAACCTGGCCCGCATGTTCCGTCCCCGCCGTCTCGCGGTGACCGCGCTCGCTGTGCTCGCCACGTGGGCGGCCCTCGCTCCGGGGGTCGCGCAGGCCGACGGGCACGCACCCGTCTGGCTGGAGCTGGCGACCTGCGAGAGCAGCAACCGCTGGAAGACCAACACCGGCAACGGTTTCTACGGTGGGCTGCAGATCTTCCAGCCCACCTGGGTCGAGCACGGCGGCCTCGACATGGCCTCCAGGCCCGACCGGGCCACCCCCGACCAGCAGATGACCGTCGCCGAGGAGATCCTCCGCGACCAGGGCTGGGAGGCCTGGCCCACCTGCGCGCAGCGCCTGCGGCTGTCCGGCCGGGCGCACGCCGTGCGGTCCGGCGAGACCCTGGAGACCATGGCCCGGCGCTTCAACGTCAGCGGCGGTGCGGCCGAGCTGTACCGGCTCAACCAGGACGTCATCGGCTCCGACCCGTCCCGGCAACTCACCCCAGGGACACTGCTGCGCCTGCCGAAGTGAGCCCGCCGGGCACGCCGCCGACGCGCCCCTCCCCTGACCGCTCCCCGGCCGCCCGGCCCGCCCGCCGCCCGGTCTGCCCGCCGCCTGGCGCCCGCGTCCACTTCCCTCCGTCACCCGGTGGGCCCTCCGCGCGTAGCCCGGTGGGGTGACACCCTGAACGGGGGCCCGGGCGGCCGGGCCGTCCGGGGAATGCAGTGGGGGGCCGCGATCGCCGCTCCGCGCCGCGACGGGGCTCCGTCCCTGATGGCACGGGATCCGGGGAGGATGCCCCGGGACCTCACATGGACATCACGGCGGGGATACAACGAGGAAACAGGAAGGTGAACGGGGGCAACCTGTGGGCCTCGAGGGCGGTCTTGCCAGCACCAGGACGGACACCGGTCCGTGGGAAGCAGGAGAACGCAGGGACGCATGCGCATTTCCATACTGATCCAGAACGCGTACGGAGTCGGTGGCACCATCCGCACGACTTTCAACCTGGCGGGAGCCCTGGCCGAGCGGCACGAGGTCGAGATCGTCTCCGTTTTCCGCCACCGTGAGGAACCCACCTTCACCCTCGACCCGCGTGTCGGCCTGCGCCACCTGGTGGACCTGCGCCCGGACAGCGACACCTGCGATCTGAAGGACCCGCTGTACAGGACGCCCTCGTCGGTCTTCCCCAAGGGCGAGAACCGCTATGAGCAGTACAGCGTGCTCAGCGACCGGAGGATCGAGGCCCATCTGACGTCGCTCGACGCCGACGTCGTCATCGGCACGCGTCCCGGGCTGAACGTTCACATCGCCCTGCAGGCCCCGCGCCACATGGTCCGGATCGCGCAGGAGCATCTGACGCTGGAGACCCACTCCGTACAGCTCCTCCTCACGCTGCGCCGCCTGTACCCCCGGCTGGACGCGGTCACCACGACCACCGAGGCCGACGCCGCCGCCTACCGGCGCAGGCTGCGGCTGCCCGGGGTGCGGGTGGTCACCCTGCCGAACAGCGTGCCCGACCCGGGCGTCGCCCCCAGCACCCTGGACGCCAAGTACGTCGTCGCGGCCGGCCGGCTGGCCCCGGTGAAACGTTACGGAGACCTCATCAAGGCCTTCGTCAAGGTCGCGGCGGAGCGGCCGGACTGGGGCCTGCGGCTGTACGGCTCGGGTGCGCAGCAGGAGAAGCTGGAGCGGCTCATCGCGCGCCTGGACATCGGCGACCGGGTGACCATGATGGGCACCGCCTCGCCGATCGAGCCGGAGATGGCCAAGGGGTCGATGCTCGCGGTTTCCTCCAGCATGGAGTCCTTCGGCATGACCATCGTCGAGGCGATGCGGGTGGGCCTGCCGGTGGTCAGTACCGACTGCCCGCTCGGTCCCGGCGAGATCATCAGCGACGGGGTGGACGGCCTGCTGGTGCCCCCGCGGGACGTGGACGCGCTGGCCGCGGCGATGCTCCGGTTGATCAACGACGACGAACTGCGCCACCGGATGGGCGAGGCGGCCCTGGAGAAGGGCGCCCAGTACGACCCCGCGAAGATCGCCGACGCCTGCGAGGCCCTGCTGGAGGAGCTCATCGCCCGCCGGGCGGGCGCCACGGGCCGGCTGCGCGCGGCCGGACGCCACGTCGGCGGCCTGGGTGTGGGCGCCGCGTACGCGGGCAAGGACATCGCCCGGGCGGCCAAGCGGCGGGCCCGCAGGCTACGCAAGAGGCTGCGGAACAAGGTGCGGGCGAGGCTCCGCGGAGGCGGCGGCAAGGCCGGATCCCCGGCGCGCGGGCAGAAGGCGGGCTAGGGCAGGAAGCTGCGGGGGCGGTACGACGTCGTGCCGCCCCCGTTTTGTCGCGGTCAGTCGTGGCCGCCGGCACCGGGCTCGACGACATCACGGCGCCCCGTGGACCGAGCCTGGTCGAGGGCGGCGACCTCCGGGTGGTGCAGGTCGAAGGCGGGGGACTCGGAGCGGATCCTCGGCAGCGCCGTGAAGTTGTGCCGCGGCGGCGGGCAGGAGGTCGCCCATTCGAGGGAACGGCCGTAGCCCCAGGGGTCGTCGGCCTCCACCCGCCTGCCGTGCCGGGCGGTGCGCCACACGTTGCAGAGGAACGGCAGGGTGGACAGGCCCAGCAGGAACGCCCCGATCGTCGAGACCGTGTTGAGCACGGTGAAGCCGTCCGCCGCCAGGTAGTCCGCGTACCGCCGGGGCATGCCCTCCACGCCCAGCCAGTGCTGGACGAGGAAGGTGGTGTGGAAACCGACGAAGAGCGTCCAGAAGTGGATCCTCCCCAGCCGCTCGTCGAGCATCTTCCCGGTGAACTTCGGCCACCAGAAGTGGAAGCCGGCGAACATCGCGAAGACCACCGTCCCGAACACCACGTAGTGGAAGTGGGCCACCACGAAGTACGAGTCGCTGACCTGGAAGTCGAGCGGGGGCGAGGCGAGGATCACCCCGGTGAGGCCGCCGAACAGGAAGCTCACCAGGAAGCCGACGGCCCACAGCATCGGTGTCTCGAAGGACAGCGAGCCGTGCAGCATCGTGCCGATCCAGTTGAAGAACTTCACCCCGGTCGGCACCGCGATCAGGAACGACAGCAGCGAGAAGAACGGCAGCAGCACGGCGCCGGTGACGAACATGTGGTGCGCCCACACCACCATCGACAGCCCGGTGATGGCCATCGTCGCGCCGACCAGCGTCGTGTAGCCGAAGACCGGCTTGCGCGAGAACACCGGGATGATCTCGGTGATGATGCCGAAGAACGGCAGCGCGATGATGTACACCTCGGGGTGGCCGAAGAACCAGAACAGGTGCTGCCACAGCAGCGCCCCGCCGGCTTCCGGCTCGAAGACCACCGAGCCGAAGCGCCGGTCCGCCTCCAGCACCAGCAGCGTCGCCGCCAGCACCGGGAAGGCCATCAGCACCAGGACCGAGGTGAAGAGCACGTTCCAGGTGAAGATCGGCATCCGGAACATGGTCATGCCCGGCCCCCGCATCCCCACGATGGTGGTGACGAAGTTGACCGCTCCCAGGATGGTGCCGAAGCCCGCCAGCGCCAGCCCCATGATCCACATGTCGGCGCCGATCCCGGGGGAACGGGTCAGGCTGTTCAGCGGTGCGTAGGCGAACCAGCCGAAGGAGGCGCCGCCGGTCGGCGTCAGGAAGCTGCCCAGCACGATGAGCCCGCCGAAGAGGAACAGCCAGTACGACAGCATGTTCAGCCGCGGGAATGCGACGTCGGGCGAGCCGATCTGCAGCGGCATGATCTCGTTCGCGAACCCGGCGAAGGTCGGGGTGGCGAAGAGCAGCAGCATGATCGTGCCGTGCATCGTGAACAACTGGTTGAACTGGTCGTTCGTCATCAGCTGCAGACCGGGGCGGGCGAGCTCGGCGCGCATCAGCAGCGCCATGAACCCGGCGGCGAGGAAGAAGCCGAAGGACGTGATCAGGTAGAGGTGGCCGATCTTCTTGTGGTCGGTGGTGGTCAGCCAGTCCACCATCAGCCGCCCGGGCCGCCGGGGTGCCGCCGTCCGCCCGGCCGTGGCCCGCGCCGCGTCCGTCACCATCCGTGCGCTCCCTCGGTAGATCCTGCCGGCGGTCGGTCCTCCGTACAGTCTCGGGCAGACGGCCCATCATGTGACGGACCGGGACGGGACGGCCGTGACGCGTCGTCGACGGGCGGGGCCGGAGCCGTCACCATGGGGGTGGCCGGCCCTGCGGGAACACCTGCGTGAGGGTGCGTCAGGCACTGGGTACCGGGCGGGCCAAGAGCCCGTTCGGGCTGCTCGGCGCGGCATTGAGCAGACGGTCGAACGAAAGTACGATAAAGGGGCCATGCCGTAGCGCATCGAGGGGGCACCCCGTGACGCATCCGGACCACGACCGCGCGCTGGAGTGCGCGCTCGCCGCCGCGCGGCGCGGCTTCCCCGTCATCCCCCTGTCGCGGACCAAGCTCCCGGCGGTCCGTTCACCGCACCGGGGGGAGACCGGACGCGGGATGTGCCGCGGCCAGTGCGGACGGCTCGGCCACGGTGTGCACGACGCCGCCACCGAGCCCGCCCGGATAGCCGAGCTGTTCGCGGCGGCCCCCTGGGCCGCCGGGTACGGGATCGCGTGCGGGCGCTCGCCGCACTATCTGATCGGCCTCGACCTGGACCGCAAGGACGGCGTCGACGGCGTGACCGACCTGGTGGACCTGGCCGCCCGGTGGGGTTTCGCCGTGCCGTGGACGCGCACGGTGATCACTCCGAGCGGCGGCCGGCACCTGTGGCTGCGCGGCCCGGCGGAGGCGGTCGTGCCCAACTCCGTGCGCCGGCTCGGCAACGGGATCGACGTGCGCGGCAGCGGCGGCTATCTCGTGGGACCGGGTTCGGTCACCACGGCCGGCCTCTACCGCTGGGACCCGCCGACGGCCTCGATGCCGCCGGCCGCCGTGCCCAAGCGGCTGCTGCGGCTGCTCCTGACGACCCCGCAGCGCCGGGCCGTGCGCGCCGCGGCGGGCCCGGCGGCGGGCGGGAGCACGGCCGGGCCGCTGATCCGCTTCGTGCTCGGCTCGTCCGTGGGGGAGCGCAACGAGCGGCTCTTCTGGGCCGCCTGCCGTGCGTTCGAGAACGGGCACGGGGACAGGGTGGCCGAGGAGATGGTCGGAGCCGCCGTCAGCACGGGACTGTCGGAACGCGAGGCGGAGTCGACGGTGGGATCCGCCCGCCGGCATGTCCTCGGGGGGTCTGGCGGGCGGCGCTCGGCGGGGGCACTCTGACCCCATGACCTCAACCGCACCGAGGGCCGGCCGGGTCGCCGTCACCGAGGAGGCCGCGGGCCTGCTGCGGCGTCTCGCCGACCAGCACGGCCCGTTGATGTTCCACCAGTCCGGCGGCTGCTGCGACGGCAGCTCGCCCATGTGCTATCCGCTGGGGGAGTTCCTCACCGGGGACTCCGACGTGCACCTCGGCGACCTCGACGTCCTGGGCGTCGACCCGGTGCCGGTGTGGATGTCGCGCGACCAGTTCGCCTACTGGAGCCACACACATCTGACGATAGACGTGGTGCCGGGACGCGGCAGCGGCTTCTCGCTGGAAGCGCCGACGGGCAACCGGTTTCTGATTCGGTCCCGGCTGCTGACGGACGAAGAGCTGTCGACACTGGGGACGTGATGTGAGGGATGTGTGTGGGCCGTTTTCCGGAATTCCGGCGCGACCGGCCCGGCTGGTTTTCGCCCGTCGTGTTCGTGAATTCGGCGGGCGATGGAAAAAGTCGCCCCCAAAGAGTGAACGGTGCACGCCAAACCCTGTCCGGGATTCTGTGACAGAAGTGTGACGATCAAGTCGGCCGCGCCTTCCGTCACGGCTCGTGTGCGCCTACCGTTGCTCACATGGCAACCGATCCGACCGCCGCACGGCAACCGCAGGACGAACCGGACAGCTACGTCGGGCTCTCCGCCGACGAGGCCGAACGCCGGGCCACCGAGCACGGCTGGAGCACGGTGCGCGCCCTGCCGCCGGGCGCCGTCATCACCATGGAGTACCGGGTGGGCCGGCTCAACTTCACCGTGGAGGGCGGCCGGGTGACCCGCTGCTGGAGCGGCTGAGGTCCCTCCGTACGGCCCCGCACGACGAAGGCCCCGGCCCGCACCTCTGGGGTGCGGCCGGGGCCTTCGTAGGGCTGCGGACGGGGCGGGAGGTGTGCGTACCTGCCCCGCGGGCGGTCAGCCGGTGGTGCCGCGGCCGCGAGTGACGCCGGCCTGGCCGACGGCCGCCGGGCGGCCCGGCCGGTCGGCGGGCGGGCGGCGGCTGCCGGCCGGCGTCACCGGGGTGCGCTCGTGGCGGGCGGTGTGGGGGCGCGCCGGGTGGTGCGGTATCCCCGACGCGGGCGTCGTCGCACGGCCGCTGAGAACGACGGGCTCGAGTAGGCCGTCCGGGTTGTCGGAGAGCTGTGCGGAGGCCATCGCCGTGTTCGCGGCGGGGGCCGTGGCCGGAACCCGGCCGGTGCCGCGGCGGCGGGCCCAGGAGGCCGTGATCCGCTGCTCGGCGGAGGCCATCAGGGGCTCGAACCAGGGCAGTGCCAGCAGGATCAGCAGGCCGGCCGCCCAGCCGAGCAGGACGTCGCTGACCCAGTGGGTGCCGAGGTAGATGGTGGTCATGCCGACGCCCAGCGCCAGCAGCGCCGCGATCACGGAGGTGACCCGGCGGACCCACGGGGTGGTGGCCAGATAGGCCAGTACCCCCCAGGTCACCACGGCGTTCGCGGTGTGACCGGAGGGAAATATATCGCCGCCGGCGAAGAGTTCGGCCGATCCGGCGCTGGTCGCGTAGTGCGGGCCGAGCCTGCCCAGGCCGTACTTCACCGAACCCACGGTGACGTTCAGCAGCAGCAGCGACGTGCCCAGCACGAGCAGTGGGTGCAGGGTGCGCTGGCGCCAGGCGCGCCAGCCCAGCCAGGAGGCCACGATCACGGCCGTCGGGCCGCGTTGGCCCAGGACCACGAAGTAGTCCAGGAACGCGTGGATCTGTGGCCACTGCTTGTACGGCCGCCACATCATGACCTGCCAGTCCAGGGTCACGAGCTTGGACGTGGTCAGGACGGCTACGACGATGGCCACATAGGCCACGAGCGTCGAGCCGAACAGCAGCACGCGTGTCCGGCTCATGCCCGGGGGAGCCTGGGCTGTCGCGGGCTCCTCCATGAGGCGAAGCTTGTCATCGGTACGCACTCAATCGACGTTACAGCGTGTGATGGCGGAGTTCGGCCGGAAGGACGGGTTCGTAATGACGATGTGATGTGGACTGCGTCTCACTCCACCCATTGGAGGTAGTGCCGGCGTTCGCATTGAGCCGAATGCGGGAACTCCTCGATTTTATGTTTCGAAGTGCTTCCGGAGGATCTTGGAAAATCGCACGTTCGATTTCCTTGTACCCCGTTTATCGTTGATTAGCCGTCACTTCTCCTGGAGTTCGCCCGGCCTTGGGCCGGCCCGTACCGGATCCGTGCGGCCTGCCTGTCGCGGGTCCGACCCACGCCGGTGACCTGGGCGGATCCCCGATCGCCGGGCGCGTGAACGCGCCCGGCGGGCGTACGTGTTGAACCGCGCGCCCCCGCGTCCGCCGTGCGTACGACCGGAACGGACGGGTACACGTCACGGCGTGGGCGCCCCGACCACCGCCCCACGGGTACCGGAAATGTCCGGCACATCTCCGGTGCATGGCCTTCACGTGACCACGGCCACGTGGGAACGTGACCTGCGCCACCCACCATCGGCGCGGACTCGCGTAGTCTGACGACTTCACTCGCCCCGTCTCACTGGGTTCCCCCGGGACCGTCCCCTCGTCCTGCCCAGGGACACCGCGAGCGCACCGCTGGGAGGTACGTACATGACAGGGACGTCCTCGGCCGGCATTTCCGGGTCGGCCGCCGTCCCGCGGCACACCCGGCCGGTCAACCGCTGGACCGTGCTGATCGTCCTCTGCGTCAGCCTGCTGCTCGTCGCCCTCGACGCGACCGTGCTGCACGTCGCCGTCCCCGCGGTGAGCGAGGACCTGCGCCCCGGCGCGATCGCGCTGCTGTGGATCGTCGACGCCTATCCGCTCGTCGCCGCGTCTTTGCTCATCCTCTTCGGCACCCTCGGCGACCGCGTCGGAAGACGCCGGATCCTGCTGCTCGGCTACACGATCTTCGCGGGCGCCTCGGCGGTGGCCGCCTTCGCGCCCGACCCACGTGTCCTCATCGCGGCCCGCGCCCTGCTCGGCGTCGGCGGCGCGATGATCATGCCGGCCACGCTGTCGATCCTCCGGCAGGTCTTCCCCGACCGCCGGGAGCGGGCCGTCGCCATCGGCGTGTGGAGCGCCGTCGCGGCCGTCGGCGCCGCCGTCGGGCCGGTCCTCGGCGGCTTCCTCGTGGAGCACTTCTGGTGGGGCTCGGTCTTCCTGATCAACATCCCGCTGATGGCCGTCATCCTTCCGGTGGCCCGCTGGCTGCTGCCGGAGTCCCGTGGTGAGCTGGACGGCCCCTGGGACGTCCTCGGCGCGGTGATGGCCGCGCTGGGCATCCTCGGCGCCATCCTCGGCGTCAAGCGGATCGGCGGCGGCGCGGCCCCGTACGAGCCCTCCGCGCTGGTCCCGCTGCTCGCGGGCCTGGTGCTGCTGGTGCTGTTCGTGCGGCGGCAGCGCAGGCGCGAGCACCCGCTCATCGACATAGGCATGTTCGTCAGGCCCGCCTTCGGCACCTCCGTGGGCTGCATCGTGCTGGCGCTGCTCGCCCTCGTCGGCCTCGAACTGATCGCCGTCCAGTACCTGCAGCTGGTGCTCGGCCTGAGCCCCCTGCAGACGGGGCTGCGGCTGCTGCCGCTGACCCTCGCCGCCATGGGTGCCGGCCTGCTGGGCTCCCGGATGCTCGGCAGCTTCGGACCGCGGGCCATGGTGAGCTCCGGTTTCGTCCTCACCGCGTGCGCGGTGCTCGTGCTGACCCTCATGGGCCAGCACGACCGCCCGGGCGTCCTGACCGCGGGCTTCGTCCTGCTGGGCTTCGGGCTGGAGACCACGCTCTTCGGGGCGTACGAGTCCATGCTGAGCGACGCCCCCGCCGAACAGGCGGGCGGCGCCGCCGCGATCGGCGAGACCTCCTACCAGCTGGGCGCCGGCCTCGGCATCGCGCTGCTGGGCAGCGTCATGAACGCCGCCTACGCCCCCGGCGTCGCCCGGGTCCCCGGGGTGCCGGCCGACGCCGGCGCATCGGCCGGCAAGTCGCTCGGCGAGGCGTACGAGGTCTCCGACCACCTCGGCGGTTCCGCAGGGGCCTCGCTGCGGCACGCCGCACGGCACGCCTTCGTCCACGGAATGCACATCACCCTGGTGGTCAGCGCGGGCCTGCTGCTGCTCGGCGCGGTCGCCGCGCTGCGGCTGCCCCGCCGCATGGAGTGCGGCACGGCGGCCCAGCGGCCCGCCGCCCCCGGCATCCCGTCCCCGCGCGAGCACGCCCTCGCCGGGGCCGACGTGTCGCGCTGAGCACACCGCCGGGGGCTTTACCCGCCCCCGCCACGGAAGTAGCTTCGTCGGCGAGACGCAGTGATCACCGGAGAGGACGACGATGTCCGCTGGAAAGCCGCAGTTCGACCCGTACGACCCGCTCGGCATCGACGACCTGCTGGACGACGAGGACCGCGCGGTGCGGGACACCGTCCGCGGCTGGGCCGCCGACCGCGTGCTGCCGCACGTGGCGGAGTGGTACGAGCGCGGCGAGCTGCCCGGGATCCGCGAGCTGGCCAGGGAACTCGGCTCGATCGGCGCGCTGGGCATGTCGCTGACCGGCTACGGCTGCGCGGGCGCCTCCGCCGTCCAGTACGGCCTGGCCTGCCTGGAGCTGGAGGCCGCCGACTCCGGCATCCGCTCGCTCGTCTCCGTCCAGGGCTCGCTGGCGATGTACGCCATCCACCGGTTCGGCTCCGAGGAGCAGAAGCGGCGCTGGCTGCCGCGGATGGCCGCCGGCGAGGTGATCGGCTGCTTCGGTCTCACCGAGCCCGACCACGGCTCCGACCCGGCGGGCATGCGCACCCACGCCAAACGGGACGGATCCGACTGGATCCTGAACGGCCGCAAGATGTGGATCACCAACGGCTCCGTGGCCGGCGTCGCCGTGGTGTGGGCCCGCACCGACGAGGGCATCCGCGGCTTCGCCGTGCCCGCGGGCACCCCGGGGTTCTCCGCCCCGGAGATCAAGCACAAGTGGTCGCTGCGCGCCTCCGTCACCAGCGAACTGGTGATGGACGACGTGCGCCTGCCCGCCGACGCCGTCCTCCCCGAGGTCACCGGTCTGCGCGGCCCGCTCAGCTGCCTGAACCACGCCCGCTACGGGATCGTCTGGGGGGCCATGGGCGCCGCGCGCAGCAGTTTCGAGGCCGCCCTGGAGTACTCCCGTACCCGCGAGCAGTTCGGCCGGCCCATCGGCGGTTTCCAGCTGACCCAGGCCAAACTCGCCGACATGGCGCTCGAACTGCACAAGGGAATCCTCCTCGCCCACCACCTCGGGCGGCGCATGGACGCGGGCACGCTCCGTCCGGAACAGGTCAGCTTCGGCAAGCTCAACAACGTGCGCGAGGCGATCGAGATCTGCCGAACGGCCCGGACCGTGCTGGGCGCGAACGGCATCTCCCTGGAGTACCCCGTGATGCGGCACGCGACCAACCTGGAGTCCGTGCTCACCTACGAGGGCACCGTCGAGATGCACCAGCTCGTGCTCGGCAAGGCGCTCACCGGGCTCGACGCCTTCCGGTAGCCGCCACGGCGATCGGCGCCGGAACCCGGCGCCGATGCCGCGGTCAGTTCTGGTTGAAGAAGCCGTCGCCGCCGCGCCTGCTGTCCGCGTTGACGACCAGGTAGTCGGGCGGGGTCAGCAGGAAGACGCGGTTCGCCACACGGTCGATGGAGCCGCGCAGGCCGAAGGTGAGGCCGGCCGCGAAGTCGACGACGCGCTTGGCGTCGGAGGACTCCATGGCCGTCAGGTTGACGATGACCGGGACGCCGTCCCGGAACAGCTCGCCGATGCCGCGGGCGTCCCGGAAGCCGTCCGGGGTGACCGTGGCGATCCGGCGGCCCTGCTCCTCCGCCGAATCGGAGGCCACGCGCACGCGGGGGTCCGTGACCCAGGAGTCGGGGGAGGACGTCTCGGCGCCGTCGCCGTAATCGGCGTAGTCCTCGTCGTAGTACTCCTCGGCGCTGTTGTCGTCGACGAGTCCCAGCCAGGCGCTCGCCCGTCGTACCGATCCCATGGACGCCTCCTCTCGCACGCGGTCAGTTTGCCGTCCGCACCCCTATGGTCGTCCATGATGCGGATGATGCGCCAAGCGGATACCCACCGTGGGGTGGATTCGTGACAGACCTGGTGCATAAATCGCACTAGTGGCCCCCAGTCACCCCATGGAATACGGCTCCTGACGGATCATCGGAAAGGGTCCCGCTCGGTAGAGTGATGCCGCACCGCCGGACAGCCGAACGGGCGGCGTACAGAACGACCAGCCGATGACGTGCTCCATTGCTGCGAATGACGTACGGGGGATTGCGATGTTCGGAATCGTCAGACCGTGCAGGCACCGCCTGCCGGAGAAGCTGGCCATATCGTGGACGGCCCATCTGTGCGGTCTCTGCCTCGCCCTGAGGGATGACCACGGGCAACTGGCCAGGGTCGCCACGAATTACGACGGACTCATCGTCTCGGTGCTGGTCGAGGGCCAGGCCGGGCGGACGCGGGGCGGACGCCGCACCGCCGGGCCGTGCCCGCTGCGGGCGATGCGGACGGCGCCGGTGGCGCAGGGGGAGGGCGCGCGGCTGGCCGCGGCGGTCTCGCTGGTGCTGGCCTCCGCGAAGGTGCGCGACCACATGGCGGACGGCGACGGGCTGCTGGCGCGCCGTCCGGTCGCCGCGGCGGCGCGCACGGTGGCCCGCCGCTGGGACCGCGCGGGCGCCGTGACGGGTTCGGTCCTCGGCTTCGACACCGCGGTGCTGGTGGACGCCGTCGGCCGGCAGGCCGCCGTCGAGGCGGCCGCCGGGCCCGGCACGTCCCTGCTGACCGTCACCGAGCCCACCGAGACCGCCACCGCCGCCGCGTTCGGCCACACGGCGGTGCTGGCCGGGCGGCCGGGCAACCGCGCCCCGCTGGAGGAGGCGGGCCGGCTCTTCGGCCGCCTCGCCCACCTGCTGGACGCCGTGGAGGACCTGGACGCCGACGCCGCGGCCGGCGCGTGGAACCCGCTGACCGCCACCGGGACGAGCCTGGACGAGGCGCGGCGGCTGTGCGACGACGCCGTGCACGGGGTCAGGCTGGCGCTGCGGGACGTCGAGTTCACCGACGGCGCGCTCGCCCACGTCCTGCTCGCCCACGAGCTGCGGCGGTCCGTGGACCGCGCGTTCGGCGCCTCGTGCGCCCATCACCCGGGCCCGGGCGGCCCCGGTGGGCCGGTGCAGTCGCCCTGGCTGACCCCCGGCCCCGCGCACCAGCAGGGTCCCCGCCGCGGCCTGCTCGCCGGGTGCGCGGTGTTCGCGGGGCTCTGCTGCACCTGCCAGATCTGCTGCCGGGACCACTACGACGACCCCTGGAGCGGCAAGCGGCGTGAGGGCTGGTGCTCCAGCTGCGACTGCTCCGGGTGCGACTGCGACTGCGGCTGCGGTGACGGCTGCTGCTGCGACTGCGACTGCTGCGGCTGCGACTGCTGAGGGGCCGTGCGGCCCGTTCGCCGCGAGGGCGAGGGCGAGGCGCGGGCGCGATGTCCCGCGGCCCGGCCCTCGTGGGTGCGCGCGGTGGTCCTCGGGCGGTTGTGCCCGGTGGGGCCGTTCAACGGGCCCTGCGCGGCCGGGGATCGCGCGGCCCCGGCGCTCGGGGCGCGGGCCGCGAGGGCGCGTGACCATGAGTCGTAGGCGGGCTGAGGCGGCGTGAAGGGACGGCGGCGTCGTGCGGCGCAGCCAACGGTGCGTGCTCGGTGTGGCTGGGGTCGGGGAAGGCCCCTGTGCAGTGGGTCGGTGTGGCGGCGCGGCGCCTCGTCACGTGCGGGGTTGGGTGCGCGGGTGCGGTGAGGCCGTTCGACGCCGCTCCGGGCGGTCGGGATGTCGCCCCCGGACACGGGTCGCGTGGCCGCGCATCGCGGTGGCGCGCGGCCGTACGGCTCCGCGCGGGCCGTCCGTTCGCGCCAAACCGGGGGTGGGACGCGGGGGCGGCCGACGGGTGGGGTGGGCGGCGGGCTCACCAGCCGATACACCGTCACAGCGGTGCGCGCGGAGGCGGTGTCGGGGCGTTTCAGGGGCGTCACGAGGCCGAAACCCGCCCTTGTGCGCTTGTGCGTGGCTCTGAATACTCCCGTGTGCGCAGCATTTGTCAGGAGCACGCCACCCCCACAGTACGGCGGCGCTCTCGCTGCGCCTCACCGGCCCGCGCTACGCGGGTCACCTTCCGTTCCCCCACAGGAGGAAAACGCGTGAGGATCAAGCGCACCACCCACACCCCCGTCCCGAGACGTGCACGGCTGATCGCCGTGGCGTCCGGTCTGCTGGCGGTAACCGCGCTCACCCTGCCCGCCGCCCAGGCCGCCCCCGCGTCCAAGGCCTCCCCGGAGGTCGCTGCCGCGCTCACCACGTCCCTCGGCACCGCCTCCACCGCCGGTTCGTACTACGACGCCAAGGCCAAGGCCATGGTCGTCAACGTCACGAACGACAAGGCGGCCCAGGCCGTCAGCGCGGCCGGCGCGGTCCCGAAGTTCGTGGCGCACAGCACCGCCCAGCTGGAGAAGGCCGGGAAGGCCACCCTCGCCGCGGACATCGCGGGCACGTCGTGGGTCGTCGACCCGAAGTCCAACCGGCTGGAGATCACCGCCGACAGCACCGTCACCGGCGCCGAACTCGGCAAGCTGCAGGAGGCCACCGCCTCCTACGGCGACGCGGTCACCTTCCGGCGCACGGCCGGCACCTTCAAGCGGCTGATCGCCGGCGGCGACGCCATCTACGGCGGCGGCTACCGCTGCTCGCTCGGCTTCAACGTGCGCAGCAGCAGCACCAACTACTTCCTGACCGCCGGGCACTGCGCCGAGGTCGCCTCGACCTGGTACTCCAACTCCAGCCAGTCCACCGTGCTGGGCTCGAACGCCGGCTACAGCTTCCCGACCAACGACTACGCGCTGGTCCGGTACAGCAACACCTCCGTGACCAAGAGCGGCACGGCCGGCAACACCGACATCACCAGCGCGGGCAACGCCTTCGTGGGCCAGGCCGTCCTGCGCGACGGCTCCACGACCGGCATCCACAGCGGTTCGGTCACCGGCCTCAACGCCACCGTCAACTACGGCGGCGGCGACGTGGTCTACCAGATGATCCGCACCAACGTGTGCGCCGAGGGCGGCGACTCCGGTGGCGCGCTGTACACCTCCGGGGGCATCGCGCTGGGTCTGACCTCCGGCGGCAGCGGCAACTGCAGCACCGGCGGGACGACCTTCTTCCAGCCGGTGACGGAGGCGCTCAGCGTCTACGGCGTCAGCGTCTTCTGACCTTCCGGGAGGTCCACGCCCTCCCTTCCGTCACGGACGTGCCCGGCGGCCCCACGGCCGCCGGGCACGTCCCGTATGGCCCTCTTGTCCGCCGGGCTGATCGTCGCAATACTCCGCGAGGCACCGCATAACCTCGTAGGGGGAACATATGAGGAACAAGCGCACCACTCCGCGCAGCGGCCTCGCCAAAGGCGCCGCGCTGCCCGGAGCGGTGCTCCTCGGCCTGCTGGCCGCGACCGCGGTCGCCGTGCCGGACGCACGGGCCGCGACCGCCCGCGGGGCCTCGGCCGCACACCTGGCCGCGGCCGGCCTGGCGGCCGAGTCGGCGGACGTCGCGGGAAGCGCCTGGGCGGTCGACCCGGAGAGCGGCGCGCTGGTGATCGCCACCGACGACACCGTCTCGCGCACCGGGCTCACCGCGTTGCGGCGGGCCGCCGGACGGTACGGCGGAGCGGTCCGCTTCGAGCGAGTCGGCGGCTCCTTCGAACGGATGGCCGCCGGCGGCGACGCCGTCCACGGCGGCGGCTTCCGCTGCTCGGTCGGCTTCAACGTCCGCGCCGCCGGGAGCTACTACTTCCTGACCGCCGGTCACTGCGGTCGCGCCGCCACGACCTGGTACGGCGATGCCGCCCGGACCAGGACGCTGGGCACCACCACCGCCTTCAGCTACCCGTACAACGACTACGCCCTGGTGCGCTACAGCGGCTCCGTCGCGCGGCCCGGCAAAGCCGGCCGGCAGGACATCACGAAGGCCGCGCGGGCCCGCGTGGGGGAGGCGGTGAAGCGGGACGGTTCCACCACGGGCGTCCGCAGCGGCACGGTCACCGGGCTCGGCTACACCGTCAACTACGGTGACGGCGACATCGTCCGCGGCCTGATCCGCACCGACCTGTGCGCGGAACCCGGCGACTCCGGGGGCCCGTTGTACGACGGGACCAAGGCCCTGGGGCTGCTGTCCGGCGGCAGCGGCGACTGCGCCGAGGGGGGCACCACCTTCTTCCAGCCGCTGCCCGCGGTCCTCAAGGCGTACGGGGTCGCCGTGTACTGAGCCCGGCCCGGGCCACCGCCCCCGGGACGTGCGCCCCGGTCACCCCGTGAAGCGCACCTCCCGGGCGGCGGCCTCCGGCGCGGCGAACCCCAGCAGCCGCTCGCCCTCCGCCGCGAGCGCCTTGCGCGCCCCGGCGTCCAGCGGCGCGTGCGGCTGGACGTGGAGCACGGCCGCGTCGCGGGCGGACCGGATCCGCCACAGCCCGTGGACGAAGCCGTCGTGGAGGAAGAAGCCGCGGTTGCTGCCGCTGCCGGGCAGCGGCTGCCCGGCCCGGAGGTCGCGCGGCACGATCCGCGCCCGGTCGGCGTGCGAGAGGGCGATGTTGTCGTACTGCGGCAGGAACCGCGGCGGCGCCGGCGTCCCGCGGCCGGGGAAGGGCGCGCCGGGGACGTCGTACAGGGCGGTGCCCTTCTCGTCGCGGTAGACCCGAAGCCCCGGGCGGAGCCGGTCCATGACCGCGCGGAGCCCGGTCAGCCCCGACCAGACGGCGACGTCCCCGGCCGACGCGGGGCCGAAGGCGGCGAGGTAGCGCAGGACCGCCGCGTCCGGCGCGGAGCCGTCCGCCGGGTCGAAGTCCCGGCCGAGCCACCGGTCGGCCGGGGTCTGCAGGGCCGCGCCGGAGGTGCGCCACAGGCCGCGCGGCGGCGGCTGCACGGTCGGCACCCGTGCCGTGACGGCCAGCGCGAGAGGCAGCCGCTCGCGCTCCGGCCAGCGCTCCCGCAGGGCGTCCCCGAGCCGGCTCGGGGACAGCGGGCCGTCCTCGAGGAGCGCCCGGCCCGCTCCGGCCACCTCCGCCAGCTCCAGCCCCGCCAACTGCCGCCGGAACTGCCCGAGCAGGCGCCGTTCGAGCACGTCCTGCACCACCGGGCGCAGCGCCATGCAGTCCCGTGCCGTCACCAGGTGCACCGTCCACCGCAGCAGCGACATCCGCACCGCCCGCCGGTCCGCGAGCATCCCGGACAGCTCCTGCGGCGCGAAGTCCTCGATCCGTGACCACAGCGCCACGTACGGGTCCTGGGGCTCCTGCGCCTGCAGTCCCACCAGTCGCTCGACCATCTCCGCGGCGCCGGTGGGCACCCGGCCCAGCAGCGACTGCCGGGCCAGGAGGGAGCGGTTGAGCGTCCGGCGGTCCAGGACGGCGCCCTCGGGGATCGTCTCCATGGGCGTCACGGTAGGCCTGAACGCGGTCAGGAACCGTCCGCGACGCCTGCCAGACTGCTGGGGTGCTGGAAACCTCCGCCCGCCTGCTGCGCCTGCTGTCCCTGCTCCAGTCCCGGCGCGACTGGACGGGGCCCGAGCTCGCCGAGCGCCTCGACGTCACCGCCCGGACGGTGCGCCGCGACGTGGAGCGCCTGCGCGCCCTCGGCTACCCCGTGCACGCCACCCCCGGCACCGCCGGCGGCTACCGGCTGGGCGCGGGCGCCGCGCTGCCCCCGCTGCTGCTCGACGACGACGAGGCGATCGCGGTCGCGCTGTGCCTGCGCACCGGCGCCGGCGGCAGCGTCGAGGGCATCGAGGAGACCTCGCTGCGCGCACTGGCCAAGCTGGAGCAGGTGCTGCCCTCCCGGCTGCGCCGCCGGGCGCAGGCCATGGAGGCCGTCGCGGTCGCCCGCCCCGCGTCCCTGCCGGGCGCCGTCGCCCAGGACGTGCTGACCGCGATCGGCGCCGCCTGCCGCGACCACGAACGGCTGCGCTTCGACTACCGGGCGCACGGCGGCACCGCGAGCCGCCGCACGGTGGAGCCGCACAGCCTGGTCCACCACGGCCGACGCTGGTATCTGCTGGCCTGGGACACCGACCGGCAGGACTGGCGCACCTTCCGTGTCGACCGGATGGACCTCAGAACTCCCACCGGCCCCCGCTTCGCGCCCCGGCGGCCCCCGTCGGACGCCGCGTCGTACGTCGCGCGGGGGGTCACCTCGCGGGCCTACCGCCACCAGGCCGTCGTCGTCGTGCACGCCCCCGCCGAGGCCGTGGCCGAGTACGCGGGGTACGCGACCGTGGAGTCCACCGGGCCGGACAGCTGCGTGCTGCGCACCGGTTCCGAGTCCCTCGACGCGCTCGCCGTCTACATCGGCATGCTCGGCGTCGACTTCGAGGTGCGGGAGCCCCCTGAGCTGGCCGAACGGCTGCGTGTCGTCGCGGACCGGCTCGCCCGGGCGGCGGGCGCGCCGCGGTAGGCCGCGGCCCGGACCGTAACGGGGCATCCCGGCCCGTATCCGGCGGGTTACCCGCGAGGTACCGTGGAAGTACTGCGATTCCGGACCCCAGGGGGCCGTGATGGTCGTCGAGTTGATAGCCGCCGTGCTCTCGGCAGGAGCGTTGTACTTCGTGGCCGGGGCCCGTGTGGTGCAGCAGTTCGAGCGGGGCGTGGTGTTCCGGCTCGGCAAGGTCAGGGGCGGGGTGCGGACCCCCGGATTCACCATGATCGTGCCGGTCGTCGACCGGATGCGGAAGGTGAACCTGCAGATCGTGACGATGCCGGTGCCCGCCCAGGAGGGCATCACCCGCGACAACGTCACGGTCAAGGTGGACGCGGTGGTGTACTTCAAGGTCGTCAACGCCACCGACGCGATCATCAACGTCGAGGACTACCGGTTCGCCGTCTCGCAGATGGCGCAGACCTCGCTGCGGTCGATCATCGGCAAGAGCGACCTGGACGACCTGCTCTCCAACCGCGAGAAGCTCAACCAGGGGCTGGAGCTGATGATCGACAGCCCGGCCATCGGGTGGGGCGTGCAGATCGACCGCGTGGAGATCAAGGACGTCTCGCTGCCGGAGACGATGAAGCGCTCGATGGCCCGCCAGGCCGAGTCCGAGCGGGAGCGCCGGGCGCGGATCATCAACGCGGACGCCGAGTTCCAGGCCTCCAAGAAGCTCGCCGACGCCGCGGCGGTCATGAGCGACACTCCCGCCGCGCTCCAGCTCCGCCTGCTGCAGACGGTCGTCGCCGTCGCCGCGGAGAAGAACTCCACGCTCGTGCTGCCCTTCCCGGTGGAGCTGCTGCGCTTCCTCGAGCGCGCCCAGCAGGGCCCGTACCCGGCGGTCGAACAGCAGCCCGCACCCCGCGCGGCGGCGGCGTCTCCCCGGGGGCCCGCGCCGAGGGCCGCCGCCGACCTGCCCGAGTCCGGCGTTCCGTTGGCGGAGCCCGCCGAGGAGCTCCCCGCCGACCTGCGCGAGACCCTCGCGGCGGACCCGCTGCTGGAGGCCGTCCGGCCACAGCGGCCCCCCGACGTCAGCTGAGCCCGCCCTCCGCCCGCGGCACGTCCGGCCGCCACAAGTACGGCACGGTCACCGCCACCGGCAGCAGCCCCAGCCGGGCCAGGATCGGGGCGCTGTCCGGGGACGCGTCGACCTGCACGAAGCGGTGACCCGCCGCGACCGCCAGCCGGGCCCGGTGCGCCACCGTCGCCCGGTAGGCGCCGCGGCCCCGCCACTGAGGCAAGGTGGAGCCGCCCCACAGCGACACGAAGTCGGTGCCCTCGTGGAAGCGGGCCCAGCCGGCGCAGACCACCGTGCCGTCGGCGGTCTCGGCGACGACCACCACGCAGGGGTCGCCGGACCCCGACACCTCGCTCTCCAGCATCCCCGGCAGCCAGTCGTGGGGTACGCCCCAGACCGTCTCCTCCATCCGCCGGACGCGCTCGAAGTCCGCCCGTGACGTGACCTCCCGCAGCGTCAGACCCTCCGGCAGCACCGGGGCGGCCGTCAGCGCCGCCGCCTCGCCGACCAGTACCGTCTCCGGCTCCTCCGGCACGAAGCCGGCCGCGACCAGCCGGTCCGGCAGCCCCGCGGGCAGGTCGTGGGTGTGGTACTTCCACTCCACCGGCATGCCCAGCGCGGCGAAGTGGTCCCGCTGCCTGGTGATCAAGGCGTCCAGCCCGGGGCCGTCCAGTCCGCCGAGGTCGCGGTAGTCGAGGAACCCCGCCTCCCCGTGCCGGTAGGTCTTGCGCAGCAGCGGGCCGTCGCGTTCCACCGACGCGTACCGCGAGAGGTCGGCGGGGACACGGGCGCGCAACTGCCGGTCGTAGGCGGCGCGGTAGTCCAGCGCCACGGGGGAGGGGTCGAAAGTGCTCATCGGGCGGATTCCACCACAACCGTGACCCGGGGCGCGAGCCGATCGGCCGCGGTGAACGCAACGGGGTGGGGCTGCGTATGTCAGACGGAACGACGCTTGCCCCTTGCGCCCGACGATCCGGCCTGTATCCCCCCACAGGAGGTCACGAGTTGAAGCACAAACAGATAGCCAAGCGGAAGATCGTGTTCGTCACGGCCGGTGCCGCCGCCGTCGCGGCAGCGGCCGTACTGCTGCCCAACGCCAATGCCTCGCAGTCCGCCGAGCAGGGCCCCGAAGTTCCCGCGCCGAAGCGGCTCACCGCCGCGGCCGCCGCGGAACTCGCCTCACGGCTCGGCGCGGAGTTCGGCCCGTCCGTCGCGGGGACGTACTACGAGGCGAGGAGCCGGCGGCTCGTGGTGAACGTGGTCGCCGGGGACGGCGGCGACGTGGCCGAGCGGGCAGCGAAGGCCGGCGCCGCGACCCGGACGGTCGAGAACAGCGCCGCCGAACTGAGCTCCGCCGCGCAGACCTTGAGGCAGCGCGCCACGATCCCCGGCACCGCCTGGGCCGTCGACCCCCGGACGAACCGGATCCTGGTCACCGCGGACAGCACCGTCACCGGTGGCAGGTGGGACACCCTGGAGTCCACCGTGCGGTCCCTGGGCGGCGGCATGGCCCGGATCCAGAGGTCCGCGGGCGAGTTCAAGCCCCTCGTGGCCGGCGGTGACGCCATCTTCGCCGACGGGGCACGCTGTTCGCTGGGGTTCAACGTCGTCAAGGACGGCGCCCCGGCCTTCCTCACCGCGGGCCACTGCGGGGTCGCCTTCGCGAACTGGTCGGACAGCCAGGGCGGGGCACCCGTCGCGACCGTGCGGCAGGCGACCTTCCCGGGTGACGGCGACTTCGCGCTCGTGACGTACGACGACCCGAACACCCAGGCGCCCAGCCAGGTGAACCTCGGCAACGGCCGGGCCCTGGCCGTGGGCGGGGCCGCGGAGGCCGCGGTGGGTCAGGAGGTGTTCCGGATGGGCAGCACCACGGGGCTCAACGGGGGCACGGTCCTCGGGCTCGATGCGACGGTCAACTACCCGGAGGGCACCGTCACCGGGCTGATCCAGACCGACGTCTGCGCCGAACCGGGCGACAGCGGTGGCGCGCTGTTCACCCGTGACGGCAGCGCGATCGGCCTCACCTCCGGCGGCAGTGGGGACTGCCAGGTCGGTGGGGAGACCTTCTTCCAGCCGGTGACCACGGCGCTGGCCGCGGTCGGGGCGCAACTCGGCTGACGTCCACGTGGTTCAGGGGGGGGGCCCAGGCCCCGGGCCGCGGCGGCGTCCGGGGCCCGGCCGTGTGCGGCCGGGATCAGCGGGTCAGCGGAACCGGCGGTGCAGGGGGAAGGCCATGACCGTCGCGCCGACGTGCACGGCCCGGTGGGCCGGGCGCGGCGCCTTGGCCTCCTCGTGCAGGCCGACCAGCAGGGCCGCCAGCCGGTGCCGGAAGTCGTCCCAGACCTCGGCGTCCTCGTCCTCCGGGTACTGCGGGGTCCGTGCGCCGCACGGCGGCTCCACCAGACCGGCGGCCGCGAGGCGGCGCAGGTGGCTCACCATGCGCAGCCGGCCGGGGTGCGCCATGGGTCTGGAGAGGGTGTCGGTCGCCGTCATGGCGGTCAGTAAATCGTGCCGTCCCCTTGCCTTCGCAACCCCTGAGTAGCCACCGAGGTGACGTATGCGTGACGCGGGTTGACGCATGGGACGCGGGAGCACCCGCGTGACATCGGGGCGTGACGAATCTCGCACCGATGCGGTGTTTGGACCCTCCGGGAGGGCGCGTACCCTCGCACCCCTCCCGAGCCCCGGTCCCGCCCGCGGGCCCGGCGGGCGGGGCGATGACGCCGTGCCCGGGGAAGGCCGGGGTTTTTCGGCGTAGCGTGGCCGCCGTGACGGATCTGGTGGCACGGACTTGTGACCGTATCGACCGGCTGGACGCCCGGATCAAGGCGTTCGTGCGGGAGCCGGACCGGCGGGGCCGGCTGGCGGCGGAGGCGGCCGAGGCGCCGCCGGGGGTGCTGTCCGGGGTGATGGTGGGCGTCAAGGACATCGTCCGGATCGACGGGATGGAGACCAGGGCCGGGTCCGCGGTGCCGCCGGAGGTGCTGGCCGGGCCCCAGGCACCGCTGGTGGACCGGCTGCGGGCGGCCGGGGCGCTGGTGGCGGGGAAGACGGTGACGGCCGAGTTCGCGGTGACCGCGCCGGGGCCGACCCGCAATCCGCACAACACCGCCCACACGCCGGGTGGTTCGAGCAGCGGCTCGGCGGCCGCGGTGGCGGCGGGCATGGTGCCGCTGGCGGTCGGGACGCAGACCGTCGGCTCGGTGGTCCGGCCCGCGGCCTACTGCGGGGTGGTGGGCTTCAAGCCGACCTTCGGGCGCGTCCCGGTGGACGGGGTGATCGCCAACGCCCCGAGCTTCGACACGGTCGGGGTGCTCGCCGCGGACGTCGCGATGGCGGCGCGCGGCGCGTCCGTCCTGTGCGACGACTGGCGGGAGCCGCCGGCCGGCGAGCGCAGACCGGTGCTCGGCATACCCGCGGGGCCCTACCTGGAGCGGGCCGGGGCGGAGGCCCGGGAGGCCTTCGCGGCGCAGGCCGGGCGGCTGGAGTCGGCGGGCTGGACGGTGCGCGAGGTGCCGATGATGGCGGGCCCGGGTGAGTTCGAGGCGGTGGTACGGCAGTTGTACGTCATGAACCGCTACGAGGTGGCCCGTACGCACGCCGACTGGTTCCCCCGGCACGGCCACCTGTACCGCGAGCAGACGGTCGCCGCCATCCGCGAGGGCCACGCCGTCGGCCGCGACGACTACGAACGGGCCGTGGGTGAGCGCCGGATCCTCCGCGAGCGGCTGCTGACGGCCATGGAGGAGGTCGACGTCTGGCTGGCACCGTCCGCCACCGGGCCCGCGCCGTTCGGGCTGGGCAGCACCGGCGACTCGGTGATGTGCCTGCCGTGGAGCAACGCGGGCTTCCCCTCGGTGAGCCTGCCCGCCGGGTTCGCCGCCAACGGCCTGCCGCTGGGCCTGCAGGCCGTCGGGCGCCCCGGCGAGGACGAGGAACTGCTGCGGTGGGCGGCGGCGTTCGCCCCGGTCGTCAGGCCTCGGTGAAGACCAGGTCCTCGATCGGGACGGTCATCCGCACCGTGTGGTCGCCGGTCACCTCGACGACGTGGTGCAGTCCCCGCACCTTCGCGCGGGGGGTGTCCGAGGACAGGATCCGGTAGGTGTCGGCCGCCCCGGCCAGGAAGGCGCGGAAGGCCCGAGGGAGGGCTAGCCGAGCGCGAGGTAGTCGAAGAGCCGCCGGAAGAGCTTGGGGACGATCACCGCGTCGTCGGTGAGCGAGGAGAGTCCGGTGACCTTCGCGCCGGTGGTGCTCACGTTCGTCCGGCCACAGCCCCCTGCCCGTCTCCCGGGCCTGCCGGGCGACGTCGCTCAGCTCCCGGCGCAGGTCCTCGTAGAGGTTGCTGTAGAAGGTCGGGTAGGCCAGGCCCTCGGCGACCAGGCGGTGGTTGACGGTGGCGCGCAGCAGCGGCACGCCGACCGTGACCTCCTGGCCGCTCTTCGTGCCCTCCGGCAGCGCGCCCCGGCCGGCCAGGGCGACGCAGCGGCCGTGCACGTCAACCCCGCCGGTGAGGATCCAGCCGGGACGCTCTCGGGACTGGCGGCGACGACCCTCTCGCCGCCGGGCCCGCGTTCCACGGCGGTGAAGCCGAGGCGGCGCAGCAGTTCGTCCCGGGCCGCGTGGGCGAGGGGCAGGGGCTGGTGGGCCGGGGCGGAGGTGGGCCCGTAGTGGGTCTCCAGCGCGTCGACGGCGTCCAGCCGCAGCTTGCCCCGGCAGGAGTTGGTGAGGCGAGCCCGAGACCGCCCCTGACCCGGTTCCAGTCGGGGTGGCGGGTGGGGACGAAGCCCACGGTGTCCCCGTCCGGCTCGGTGTTCTTTATCTGGAAAGAGCCTTTGACCAGCAGCATCGGCATGGCGACCCCGTCGGGGGTCGAGCGTCGGTGACGTCGTGTGCAGGAAACCACGCGGAGGGTGGCGGAGGACAGGGATCCGGCGCGTCTTCGTACACATGTTCGACAAGTGGTCTATGGTGGGTGGCAGAGGGTTCGGAACGGGGGAGGCATGAGCGGTCGGAGGTGCGTATGGCGGGATTCACGCACCTGCACACCGTCTCCGGCTTCTCGCTGCGGTACGGGGCCTCGCACCCCGAGCGGCTCGCCGAGCGCGCCGCCGAACGGGGGATGGACGCGCTGGCGCTGACCGACCGGGACACCGTCGCCGGGGTGGTGCGCTTCGCCAAGGCGTGCGCGCGGGCCGGGGTGCGGCCGCTGTTCGGGGCCTCCCTGGCGGTGCCGGCGGCGTACGCGGGGGAGGGCGCCGTACCTCAGGCCGGACCGCCGCACGCCCGCCGGCGTACCCCGGTGCGCGGCGGGGCCTTCGTGCCGGAGGCGACCGACCGGGCGGTGTTCCTCGCCCGAAACGGCCGGGGCTGGGGCGCGCTGTGCCGGCTGGTCAGCGCCGCCCACACCGACGGCGGCATCGCCTGGGAGGACCTGGGACGGGAGGGGCTGTACGTGCTGCTCGGCGCGGACTCCGAGGTCGGCCGCGCGCTGGCGGCCGGACGTCCCGACCGGGCCGCCAGGCTGCTGCGCCCCTGGCGCGAGGTGTACGGGGACGCGCTGCGCATGGAGGCCGTGCACCACGGCCGCACCGGCACCGGGTACGGCTCGCTGCGGCTCGCCGCCCGCACCGTCGGTTTCGCCGTCGAGCAGGGCGTCGTCCCGGTGCTGACCAACGCCGTCCGCTACGCCGACCCCGGCCAGGGGGAGGTGGCCGACGTCCTGGACTCGGCGCGCCGCCTGGTGCCCGTCGACGTGCGCGACGCGGGGGGCCTGGACAGCGGTGAGCGCTGGCTGAAGGACTCCGGTGACATGGCGCGCACCGCCGAGCGGGTCGTGGAGGCGGCCGGTTTCACCCGCGGCGACGCCCGCCGGCTGCTGCGGGCCACCGAGGAGACCGCCGCGGGCTGCGCCGTCGACCCGGAGGAGGACCTGGGGCTCGGGCAGGTGCACTTCCCCGAGCCGGAGCTCGTCGGCGCCGGCGCCCGCACCGCCGACCGCGTGCTGCGCTCCCACTGCGCCGCCGGGATGGTCCGGGAGGGCCACGACCGGGACCCGGAGTACTGGGCGCGGCTCGACCACGAACTGCGGATCATCGAGGGGCTCGGCTTCGCCTCGTACTTCCTCACCGTCGGCCAAGTGGTCGCCGACGTGCGGGAGATGGGCATCAGGGTGGCCGCCCGCGGCTCGGGCGCCGGCTCGCTCGTCAACCACCTGCTGGGCATCGCCGCCGCGGACCCCGTCGAGCACGACCTGCTCATGGAACGCTTCCTGTCCGGCAGGCGCGTCTCCCTGCCCGACATCGACATCGACGTGGAGTCCGCCCGCCGGCTGGAGGTGTACCGGCGCATCCTGGACCGCTTCGGCGGTGAGCGGGTCGCCACCGTCGCCATGCCCGAGACCTACCGCGTCCGCCACGCGGTGCGCGACGTGGGCGCCGCCCTCGGGATGGACCCGGAGCAGACCGACCGGCTGGCCAAGGCCTTCCCGCACATCCGGGCCCGCGACGCGCGGGCCGCGCTCGCCGAACTGCCCGAGCTGCGGCAGGTGGCGGGGGAGGACCACGGCCGGCTGTGGGAGCTGGTGGAGGCGCTGGACGCGCTGCCGCGCGGGGTCGCCATGCACCCCTGCGGGGTGCTGCTGTCGGACGCCGGGCTGCTGGACCGCACACCGGTCGTGCCGACCAGCGGCGAGGGCTTCCCGATGTCGCAGTTCGACAAGGACGACGTCGAGGACCTCGGGCTGCTCAAGCTCGACGTGCTCGGGGTGCGCATGCAGTCCGCGATGGCGCACACCCTGGACGAGGTGGAACGGACCGGCGGCGGCCGGATCGACCTGGACCGCATCCCGCAGGGCGACCCCGCGACGTACGAACTGGTCCGCTCCGCCGAGACGCTGGGCTGCTTCCAGATCGAGTCCCCGGGCCAGCGCGACCTGGTGGGACGGCTGCAGCCGGCCACCTTCCACGACCTGGTCGTGGACATCTCCCTCTTCCGCCCCGGGCCGGTCGCCGCCGACATGGTGCGGCCCTTCATCGAGGCCCGGCACGGCCGCACGCCCGTCCACTACCCGCACCCCGACCTTGAGCCCGTGCTGCGCGAGACCCACGGGGTCGTCGTCTTCCACGAACAGCTCATCGGCATCATGTGCGTCATGACCGGCTGCGACCGGGGCTTCGCCGACGAGGCCCGGCGGGCGCTGTCGGACGAGACCAGGCAGGGGCGGCTGCGGGCCTGGTTCGCGGACGCGGCCCGGGAGCGCGGCTACTCCCGCGAGGTCATCCGGGACACCTGGGAGATCGTCTCGGCCTTCGGCGCGTACGGCTTCTGCAAGGCGCACGCCGTCGCCTTCGCCGTGCCGACCTACCAGTCCGCCTGGCTCAAGGCGCACCACCCGGCGGCCTTCTACGCCGGGGTGCTCACCCACGACCCCGGGATGTACCCCAAGCGGCTGCTCCTCGCGGACGCCCGGCGGCGCGGGGTGCCGGTGCTGCCGCTGGACGTCAACCGGTCCGGCGCGGCCTACCGGATCGAACCGGTGCCCGGCGAGGGGGGCGAGGAGGTGTGGGGGCTGCGGCTCGCGCTCTCCGAGGTGCACGGCATCAGCGAGGCCGAGGTCGCCCGGATCACCGCCGGACAGCCCTACTCCTCCCTCCAGGACCTGTGGGAACGCGCCCGCCCGGGCCGCGCCGCCGCCGAACGCCTCGTCCAGGTCGGCGCGCTGGACCCCTTCGGGGGCAACCGCCGCGACATGCTGCTCCAAGTCGCCGAAGTGCACCGGCAGGGCCGGGCCTCCGCGTACGACGGCCAGCTCACCCTGACCGGAGGGGAGGGCGAGCCGGCGTTCGCGCCGATCGGCCTGCCCGACATGGACGACGGCGAACGGCTCGGCGCCGAACTCGGCGTCCTCGGCATGGACGCCTCCCGCCACCTGATGGACGACCACCTGGCCTTCCTGGAGGAGCTGGGCGCGATCCCGGCGAACCGGCTGCGCGAGGTGCGGCACGGCCAGACCGTGCTGGTCGCCGGGGCCAAGGCGGCCACCCAGACGCCGCCCGTCCGCTCCGGGCGCCGGGTCGTCTTCACCACCCTCGACGACGGCACCGGCCTGGTCGACCTCGCCTTCTTCGACGACAGCCACGAGGCCTGCGCCCACACCGTCTTCCACTCCTGGCTGCTGCTGGTCCGCGGGGTGGTCCAGCGCCGCGGACCGCAGAGCCTGTCCGTCGTCGGCGCCGCCGCGTGGAACCTGGCCGAGCTGGTCGAACTGCGCAAGGAGGGCGGCCTGGAGGCGGTCGCGGCACGCCTGGCCGAGGCCCCGGGCGAACCCGCCGGCCTGCCCGCGCCCCCGCCCGAGGGCCGCCGGGTCCGGATGTCCACCGGTTACGAGATGCACCCCTGGGCTGATCTGCGGCCCGCGGGCGAGGGCGCTTTGACCGGCCGCAAGCTGTGGCACTCCAGCCCGGGGAGCGCGGGACGATGACGGACGACCTGCACGTGCTGTACGTGCACTTCCACGCCGCAGAGGCGCTGTACGAGCGACTCCTCGCGCTGCTCGGCGGCTTCACCCCCGTCGTCCAGGCGCTGCCGCCCGACGCCGCGCTCGCCGACGTCCGCGGGGCGCTGCGCTACTTCGGGCGCGACGCCGCGGAACTGGCCACGCTGCTGCGGGTGCGGCTGCTCGCGCTCCACGGCGTGGACTGCACGATCGGCGTGGGACCGAACCCGCTGCTCGCCCGGATGGCCGCACAGGGCGGACCGGAGGGCGCGGTGCGCGCGGCACCCACCGACCCCGCGGCCGTGGCGGCCTTCCTCGCCGAGCGCCCGGTGGCGGCGCTGCACGGCGTCGGCCCGGCGACGGCACGGCAGTTGGGTACGTACGGCCTGGACACCGTGGGACGGGTGGCGGCCGCGCCCCTGAGCACCCTGCAGCGGATCCTGGGCGCCGCGGCGGGCCGCAGGACGCACGAGCGAGCCCGCGGCATCGACCCGGCCCCGGTCGTCCCGAACGCCCCCGCGCGCTCGGCCGGCGCCGAACGCCGCTTCGGGCACGACGAGCTGGACCCGGTGCGGCACCGTCGCGCCCTGCTGTCGCTCACCGAGGAACTGGGCTCCTCGCTGCGCGCGTCGGGCCGGGTCGCGCGCTCACTGACCCTCACCGTCCGCTACGCAGACCGCTCCACGACCACCCGCACCCGCGCGCTGGCCGAACCGAGCGGCCACGGCGCCGCCCTCGCCGATGCCGCGTACCGCCTCTACGAGGGGCTGGGGCTGCAGCGCGCCCGGGTGCGCGGACTCGCGCTGCGCGCGGAGGGGCTGACGGACGCCGGCCTCGCGACACTGCAGCTCAGCCTGGACCCGGGGGACGAGAAGGCGCGCCGGATCGAGGCGGTCGCGGACCGGGCGCGGGCCCGTTTCGGCCCGCGGGCACTGATGCCCGCGGCGCTGTCGGGTGCGGCCTGACGCCCCATTACCACATCGGCGTGAAGCCGACGTGATGAATTCTTTACCCACCGGTAGCTGGCGGCGTTTGTTACTCCTCCGTAAATTGACGGAAACTCAGCACTCTGGTGATCCGGATCACAGGTTGCACGGGAGCCAGTCCTTCCCCCACCTGCGAGGAGATCGCTCGATGCTGCCCATCAGACCGCGATCAGCGCTCCGGCTCCTCTCCGCGCTGACTCTCACCGCCGCCCTCTTCGTCACCCCCGTCCTGGCGGACACCACCACCGCCGCACTGGCGAAGGCCCCCACGTCCGGCGCCAAGGCCGCCGCGACCGTCAACGCCGCGGCCACCGCCGCCGGCGCCACCGCGAGCAGCGGCTGGAACAACTGGTCCTGCAAGCCGTCCGCCGCCCACCCGCGGCCCGTCGTCCTCGTCCACGGCACCCTCGGCAACTCCATCGACAACTGGCTCGGCCTCGCGCCCTACCTGGTCAAGCGGGGCTACTGCGTCTACTCCCTCGACTACGGCCAACTGCCCGGTGTTCCCCTCTTCTACGGGCTCGGCCCCATCACCGCGTCCTCCCAGCAGCTCGCCGACTACGTCGACCGGGTCCTCGCGTCCACCGGCGCGGGCAAGGTCGACATCGTCGGGCACTCCCAGGGAGGCATGATGCCGCGCTACTACATGAAGTTCCTCGGCGGTGCCCCCAAGGTGAACGCGCTCGTCGGCATCGCGCCCAGCAACCACGGGACCGACCTGGGCGGGCTGCTCAAGCTGCTGCCGTACTTCCCCGGGGCGGCCGATGCCATCGAGCACCTCAGCCCGCAGGGACTGACCGACCAGATGGCCGGATCGGCCTTCCTCACCAAGCTGAACGCCGGCGGAGACACCCTGCCCGGCGTCCGCTACACGGTGATCGCGACCAAGTACGACGAGGTCGTGACGCCGTACACCTCGCAGTTCATGTCCGGCCCCGACGTCCGCAACGTGGTGCTGCAGGACCTGTGCCCGCTCGACCTGTCCGAGCACGTCCTCGCCGGGCTGACCGACCGCATCGTGTTCCACGAGACGGCCAACGCCCTCGACCCGGCGCACGCCAGGGCGACCGACTGCGGGGACGTCTTCAGCTGACGGTCCGCCTCAGCCGGCGTTCCCCGCCCGGCGCCTGCGGGCGACGGGCAGCAGCACCGACGCACCGAGCGAGACGGCGGCCCCCGCCGCCATCAGCGAGGCCGTGCCGGTGCTGCTGCTCCCGGTCTGCGCGAGGTCCGCGCCGGACGGGGACGTCTCCGCCCTCGCGGACGGCTCCGGGAGCGGGCTCGCGGAGCCGTCCGCGGCGCCCGGAGCGCGGGCCTCGCCGGCCCGGGGCCGCGGCCGGGCCGCCACCGCCCTCCCCTCCCCGGCCGACGGGCCGGGGAGGGGGCGCCGTGTCAGGAGGAGTGCCGGCTGCGGGAGGTGCGGCGCGGCGGGTGGGTGAGGGTGATCTGCCGCACGAGCTGGTGGAAGCAGGACAGCGCCGCGATGGCGGGGAGGCTGGCCACGGTCCAGTCGGTGATCGTCCGGGGAGCGGAGGCGACGCAGAACAGGATCGCGAAGACGGAGAAGAGCAGTACGACCGCCCAGGAGTGCGGGGCGCGGCGCTGGTGCAGCGCGGCCCGCAGGATCGACAGCGAGGCCACCATCCAGGGGCCGTACACCAGCAGCGGCCACCAGTCCGCCAGTCCCGACGCCCCGTCGGTGGCGGCGATGTGGCGCAGCGGGTCGTGGGCGACCATCCCGCCGAGCACGCTCACCATCGCCACGATGGTGGCGGCGACCGCCGCGACGACGAAGCTGAGGGTCTGGGTCCGGGTGATCTTCTGCCGCAGCGCCGCCCGGCGGATCCTGCGGTGCCGGTGCCGGGTGAGCGGCAGTTCGTGGGTCGCGGCCTCCGGTGAGGGCGCGGCGAAGACGTCGTCCTCCTCGTCCTCGTCCAGGTCGTCGTCCAGCAAAGGGGGTTCGAGGAGCTGGGCCAATTCCTCCTCGGACGTCCACACCCCGTTCAGGACTTCGTAGTCCGGGGCGGAGAAGACGCCGTTCCCCGAGGTGTCGTCCGGGGCCTGGCGGGGACTGTAGATGGTGTGCCCGTTGAGGTGGTCCTCGTACGGCACGTCGTTCTCGAAGCGGAAACGGTCCTGCAAAGGCGGCATGAAGGAATTCCTGTCGGGGCCGGGCGTGGGCGGGGGATACGGGGAATGCACGCCCTAATACCTCGTGTCCAGATCGATGCCGGAGCAGCGGCGCATGAAATCCCCCTCGATCCCGAGCATTTCGTCGGCGAACCGTTCCAGTTCCGAAGAGCAGTACACGAGTTGAATGCGCTCCTCGCCGCGCTCGATGTAAGCGTCCGAACTCCGGCCGAAGAATCCCGCCGTTCCCGGGACGAAGACCCACTCCCCGAGGGGGACGCCCTCCGTCGGGCGGTACGGACGACTGCGGCGGATGGGCGCCGGGACCGTCCGGGGGACCTCACTCCCGGACGGCGCACCCGGCGCGTTCTGGGGATCGACTGTGACCACATCCCCACAACGACCTCCGGACCGCGATGGAGTTGCGCCGTTCGAGTGACCTCCGCCCCGTGTTCCGTGAGGTGTTGGCCCTGGCCACAGGCGCCGGCGGGCAGCCTAGGGTGACGCCATGACCGAACCGACGCGCCGCCGCGCGGCCGCCCTCGAGCTCATCGACGCCGTCGTCGACCCCGGCACCTGGCGCGGCTGGGACGAGCCCGTGACCGCCCTGCCCGGGTATCTCGACGACCCCGGGTACCGCGCCGACCTCGACCGGGCACGTGAGCGCACCGGGCTCGACGAGTCGGTCGTCACCGGCGAGGGCCGGATCCGCGGCCGCCGGGTCGCCGTCGTCGCGGGCGAGTTCCGCTTCCTGGGCGGCTCGATCGGCGTCGCCGCGGGCGAACGCCTCGTACGGGCCGTCGAACGGGCCACCCGCGGGCGGCTGCCGCTGCTGGCCTCGCCCGCCTCGGGCGGGACGCGGATGCAGGAGGGCACCATCGCCTTCCTGCAGATGGTCAAGGTCGCGGCGGCCATCACCGACCACAAGGCCGCGGGCCTGCCGTACCTCGTCCATCTGCGGCACCCGACCACGGGCGGGGTCTTCGCCTCGTGGGGCTCCCTCGGGCACGTCACCGCCGCCGAACCCGGCGCGCTCATCGGCTTCCTCGGCCCCCGGGTCCACGAGGCCCTGTACGGGGAGGAGTTCCCGCCCGGTGTCCAGGTCGCGGAGAACCTGCTGGCCAACGGCATCGTTGACGCGGTCCTGCCCTCCGGGGAGCTCGCGGACGCCGCGGCGCGCGCCCTCGGGGTGCTGTGCGGCGACACGGCGGGCGCTCCGGACCCCGCAGGGGCCGAGCCCGTGCGCGCCCCGGCCGTCCCCGCCCCCACGGCCGAGGAGTCCATCCGGCGCTCACGGCGGCCCGGACGGCCCGGGCTGCGCGCCCTGCTGGCCGTGGCCGCCCGCGACGTGACCCCGCTCAGCGGGACCGGCGCGGGGGAGCGGGACCCCGGACTCCTGCTCGCGCTCGCCCGGATCGGCGGCACGCCCTGCGTCGTCCTCGGCCACGACCGGCGGGAGACCGGCGACGGGCGGCCGCCCGCGCTCGGCCCGGCCGGCCTGCGGGTCGCCCGGCGCGGCATGGGCATCGCGGCGGAACTGGACCTGCCCCTGCTGTCCGTCGTCGACACGGCGGGCGCCGCGCTGTCCCGGGAGGCCGAGGAGGGCGGCCTGGCGGGCGAGATCGCCCGCTCCCTCGCCGACCTGATGACCGTGCCCGCGCCCACGCTCTGCCTGCTGCTCGGGCAAGGCGCCGGCGGGGGCGCGCTCGCGCTGCTGCCCGCGGACCGGGTGGTCGCGGCGCGGCACGCGTGGCTCTCCCCGCTGCCGCCCGAAGGGGCCTCCGCGATCCTGTACCGGACGACGGAGCGGGCGTACGAGGTGGCCGGGCGCCAGGGGGTGCGCTCGGCGGACCTGGCCGCGCACGGGATCGTCGACCGCGTGGTGGAGGAGGCGCCCGACGCGGCGGACGAGCCCGAGGAGTTCCTCGGCCGCCTCGGCGCCGTCCTGGGCGCGGAGCTCGCGGCCCTGCGCACCCGGCCCCGTGCCGTCCGCCTCGCGGCCCGCCGCACCCGCTACCGGAACCTGGGCCTGAGCTGACGGCCGCCGCGCGAGCCGCGCTCCGCGCCGCGCGGGGCGTTGTCAGTGGGGGGTGGAAGGATCACGGGGTGGGCGAACTCAGCAGTGACGCGTACTGGGACACCGTGGCCGACCGCTTCGACGAGGAGCCGGACCACGGCTTGCGGGAGCCCGCCGTGCGGGAGGCGTGGGCGGCGCGGCTACGGGAGTGGCTGCCGGGCGCCCCGGCAGACGTGCTCGACCTCGGCTGCGGTACGGGCAGCCTCGCGCGGCTCGCCGCCGAACAGGGGCACCGGGTGACGGCCGTCGACCGTTCGCCGCGGATGGCCGCGCTGGCCCGGGCGAAGCTGGCCGGTACCGGCGCCCGCGTCCTGCTCGGGGACGCGGCCGAACCGCCCGTCGTGGAGGGCCGGTTCGACGTGGTGCTCGTCCGGCACCTGCTGTGGGCGCTCCCCGACCCGGTGGCGGTGCTGCGCCGCTGGGCCCGGCTGCTGCGCCGCGGCGGACGCCTGGTGCTGGTCGAGGGCCGCTGGGGGGAGGCGGAGCCCGTGGGTATCGGCGCCGCCGAACTGGCCGCGATGGTACGGCCCTTCGCCGAGCACACCCAGGTCGAGCAGCTCGCCCAGGACACCGCGCTGTGGGGCCGCCCGGTCCACGACGAGCGCTATGCCGCGGTCGTGCGGATCAAGCAGCCCCGCAGGCACACGGAGATCGTCGACGTGCACCTCTTCCTGCGCCGCGGCGACGAGGTCCTGCTCGGCCGCCGGGTCAACACCGGTTACGCCGACGGCCTGCTGCACGCCCCCTCCGGTCACGTCGAGGACGGCGAGGACGTCCTGACCGCCATGATCCGCGAGGCCCACGAGGAGGTGGGTGTCGCGTTGCGGCCCGAGGACGTCTCCGTCGCGCTCGTCATGCAGCACCGCGCGCCCGGCGGGGGCGAGCGCATCGGCTGGTTCTTCGAGGCGGACGGCGGGGTCCACGAACCGGTCAACCGCGAGCCGGAGAAGTGCTCGGAGCTCGGCTGGTTCCCCCTGGACGCGCTGCCGGACGACATGGTGGCGTACTGCAGGGCCGGCCTGGAGGCGTACCGCGCGGGCGAGCGCTTCATGCTGCACCTGCACGAGCCGGGCGACACGATCGCCCACGACCCGGCGGGGCCCGGCCGCGCCGTCGCCCTCGCGGACGGCGCGTGCAGCACAATGGCCGCGACAAACAGCGCCGATCCGTCCCGCCGGGAGGACGACACACCGTGAGCCTCAAGATCACCGTCAGGCCCGACGCGGCCACCGCGCCCTACGAGCAACTGCGGGAGCAGATCGCGGACCAGGCCCGTTCAGGCGCCCTCCCGGTCGGCTACCGGCTGCCGACCGTCCGCGGCCTCGCCGACGACCTCGGGCTGGCGGCGAACACCGTGGCCAAGGCCTACCGCGCCCTGGAGACGGACGGTGTGATCGAGACCCGCGGCCGCAACGGCACCTTCGTCGCGGCCGCGGGCGACGCGGCCGCCCGGGAGGCGGCCGCCGCCGCGTCCGCCTACGCCCAGCGGGTGCGGCGCCTCGGTCTCGACCGAGCCGCCGCCGAGGCCGCCGTAGGGGAGGCGCTGCGCGCGGCGTACGAGGCGTAGCCCGTCCCGCTCACAGCAGTCCGGCCAGCTTGTAGAGCGCCAGCGAGCCGGCGACCGCGACGTTGAGGCTGGCGCCCGTGCCCACCATGGGGATTTCGACGGCGAGGTCGAGCAGGTCGAGTGCCTCCGGCGGGATCCCCTGCTGCTCGTGCCCCAGCACGACGACGGTGGTGCGCCGCGCGGCCGGCAGGTCCGCCAGCCGTACGGCCTCGTCGGCCAGTTCGACGCCGACGACGTGCGCCCCGCGGTCGCGCTGCCGCTGCAGCCAGCCCAGTGGGTCACCGGTCCAGTGGACGCAGGCCGGCCGCCGCAGGGTGTTGCCGCGGGCGAGCGCCTCCGGCACCCAGGGGAAGCGGGGGACGACCAGGCACGCGCCGACCGCGTCGCAGGTACGCAGCAGCGTCCCCAGGTTGGCGCCGTGCAGCGGCCACAGCGGCGCCGCGTACAGGTGGTCCCAGCAGCCGTGCGACCGCGGGCGGCGGTTGCGGCGCAGCTCGGCCGGGGTACGGGTGCGTATCCTCCCCTTCGCGGCGGGGGGACCCCCGGCCATCAGAGGTAGAGGCCTCCGGAGGCGGAGGCCGGGGTCGTCTGGTGGGGGAGCGCGGTGCCGCCGGAGGAGGAGGCGGCGCGGCGCAGCGCGTACAGCTCGGCGAGCGTGGCGCCCTCCCGGCCGATGCCCTCGGACGTGCCGAGCCAGCCGGTCGCCTCGGCGCGGGTCAGCGGGCCCACCTCGATCCGGGCCAGGCAGCGGCCGGGGCGGACCACCGCCGGGTGCAGCCGCTCCAGGTCCTCGTTGGTGGTGATGCCGACCAGGACGTTGCGGCCCTGGCCGAGCAGGCCGTCGGTGAGGTTGAGCAGCCGCGACAGCGCCTGGCCGGTCTGGTGCTTGGCCTGGCCGCGGATGAGCTCGTCGCAGTCCTCCAGGAGCAGCAGCCGCCAGCGGCCCGGTCCTTCGGCGTCGTCCTCGCCGATGGCGATCTCCATCAGGTAGCCGACGTCGTTGAAGAGCACCTCGGGGTCGAGGACGCAGTCCACCTGGCACCAGTCGCGCCACGCACGGGCCAGCGTGCGCAGCGCGGAGGTCTTGCCGGTGCCCGGCGGGCCGTGCAGGAGCAGCAGCCGGCCGCTGACGTCCTCGGCGGTGAGCTTCATCAGCCCGTCCATGGCATCGGCGACCGGCGCCGTGTAGTTGCCCCGCACGTCGTCCCAGGGGGCGGCGCTGATCTGCCGCGTGATGCGGTGCGGCCCGCGGCGCGGGGCGACGTACCAGAAACCCATGGTCACGTCGTCGGGCTGCGCTTCCGGCTGGTCCTCGGCGTCCTCGACGGCCTCGGCCAGGACGCGCTGCGCCAGCTCCTCGCTGACCGCCGTCACCGTCACGTCGGCCCGGCGGTGCCAGCGCGAGACGAGGATCGTCCAGCCCTCGCCCTCGGCGAGGGTCGCGCCGCGGTCCTTGTCCCGCGCGGAGCGCAGCACCGACCCGCCGCCCGGGACGAGCGTCAGCCCCGACTTGACCCGGTCGAGGGAGGCACCGCACGAGTAGGGCTGCTCGCCGGTGACGAAGCGGCTGAGGAACAGGGCGTCGACGGCGTCCGACGGCGAGTCGTCGTCGTTCATGCCGAGACGGATGGACAGGGCGCGATGCGGGGGCGTTGCGTCGGGCATGCCGCTCATGATCCGGCACAAGGTCCGCATTCGCACCGGGTTTTTGCGGAGTGGCGGAATCCCTCGGAATCCCTCGGAATCCCTGAACGGCCGGTGAAACCGGTCCGATCCGGGCATCACGGCGGTTACCCTGGCGGTGATGGGACGTCATGCGAACGTGCGTATGGGGTTGTTGCCGGGGGCGGGGCGGCGAGGGGTCGCCGTGCTCCTGGGCATCGGTGTGGCCGCCCTGGTCCTCCTGCTGGCGATGTGCGATCTCGGGGGCGGCGCGGGCAGTACCGCGCGGGGCGGCAACGGCGCGGGCGGCGGGGTGCACGCTCCCTCGGCCGCGCCCACCGGCAGGCTTACGACCGCGCTGGGTTTCGGGCTGACGCACACGGAGTACAGCGCGGACCACGGCGGCGGCACCGCCAAGCGGTCCGCGGAACGCCTGCTGTCGATGCGCCCGCTGCCGCAGAACCAGGCGATCATGGGCTGGGGCGCCGACAACCCCGAACCCTCGCCCGGGACGTACGACTTCGGGGAGCTCGACGACCGCGTCGACCTGATCCGCGCCAGCGGCGGCACGCCCGTCATCACCCTGTGCTGCGCCCCGGACTGGATGAAGGGCGGCAAGGCCGGGACGACGGACTGGTCACGGCTCGAGGTGGCCCCCGGCCGCGCGCACTTCGACGACTTCGCCGCGCTCGCGGCCACTGTGGCCCGCCGCTACCCGGACGTACGGCACTTCATCGTCTGGAACGAGTTCAAGGGCTTCTGGAACGACGGACGGCAGCGCTGGGACTACGAGGGCTACACCGACCTCTACAACCGGGTCTTCCGGGCCCTGAAGCAGGTGAACCCCGGCAACCTCGTCGGCGGCCCCTACCTCGTCATGGACAGCTTCGCCCCGGGCGACGACGGCAACGGCGACGCCTCCGCCACCCTCAAGGGCCCCTGGGGCGCCGCCGACCGGCGGGTCCTCGACGCCGTGGACTACTGGCTGAAGCACAAGGCCGGCGCCGACTTCATCGTCGCCGACGGCTCCAGCGGCAGCCGCGACGACCGCATGCGGCCCGACGAGTTCGCCGCCACGGAGAAGTTCGCTGCGGTCGGCCGCTGGCTCAGGGAACGCAGCGGCGGGCTCCCCCTGTGGTGGGCGGAGTGGTACGTGGAGCCCGACGACGGCAGCACCGGCTGGGACGAGCGCCACCGCACCGCCGTGCAGGCCACCGCGATGACGGAGCTCGCCCGCGGCGGCGCCGACGCCGCCTTCTACTGGAACCCCCAGGAACGCGGCCGTACCTGCCCCGGCTGCCTGTGGACCAGCACCGAACTCGCCTCGGGCGGCGGCGAGCAGCTGCCGATGCTGGACCTGCTCCGGCGCTTCGCCGCCGCCTTCCCGCCGGGCACGCGCTTCCGTGACGTGCCCGTCGCGGACGAGGACCGGCCCAACGTGCGTGTCCTCGCCGACGACCGCACCGTCCTGGTGGTCAACACGCTCGGCCGCACGATCGGCGCCGAGGTCGACGGCCGCTCCTTCGACCTCCCGGCCTACGGCATCCGCTGGCTGCGCCGCGCTTAGCCGGGCGAGTGCGGCGGCGGTGGTCGTTCGGCACCGGAGGCGGTCCGGCCCGGGACGCCCGGGAACCTCGCGGTCAGCCCACGTTGCGGATCAGCCACTCGTCCGGGTTGAAGGTGTCCCTCGCGGGGACGGGGGCCGTGGCCGGGGTCTCCACGAAGGTGTCCTCCGGGCGTATCCGGTCCGGGAGCTTCCCGAACCGGGCACGGCGGGACTGCGCGGCCTCGTCCTGCGCGGCCTCGCCGGGCTGCTGGTCCTCGGTCATCGGGCCACCTCCTTCACTCCTGCCACGACAACGCGGAAGCCCGGACAGGTGTTCCCCCTGCGTGCCCCCCGCCGCTGCCGGCGGGGGGGCACGTCCGGTCAGTGCAGGGTCAGGAACCTCACGACCGTGGCCGCCAGGAACACCAGCAGCAGAGGCACCGCCGCCAGCAGCGAGATCCGCATGCCGCGCCGCCGCGACGCCTCGGGCACCGTGGCACGGGCCAGCTCGCGGGCGCCGAGCAGCACCAGCAGCGCCACCCCGGCCAGCACGCCCGCCGCCGTCCAGGCGTTCCAGGTGACGACCGGGAAGACGCGTCCCGGCCGCGGCTCCGGCACCGGCCATTCGGTGGGCTGCTCCCGCAGCTCGTAGAGCGTCGCGTCCTCGTTGCGCAGCACCGGACGCAGCTCGGGGCGCGTGTCGAGGGAGCGGAGCAGCTTGTCCGGCCACGTCGCCGAGAAGCCCGCGTCGAGCTGCAGATAGGTGTTCTGCCCGCGCGACACCATCAGGTAGGAGTTGGGCCCGGCGTCGCGCAGCGCCTCGACCAGCGGACCGACCAGCACCGGGTCGCGCGGGGCGAGCACCGGCACGTAGGTCACGCGCTCCGTGTCGCGGGCGTTCCACGGCAGGCTGGGCGTGACGTCGTCCACGGGGTCGGTGCTGAGCCAGACCACCCGCGCGGTGGGCCTGTCGTGCTCGTACACGTACTCCATGGCCGCGACCTCGCCCGTGCGGACCCGCTCGAAGGACTCGTTGCCCCAGCGCGCCACGAGGAAGCCCGCGATCAGCACCCAGCCCGCGAGCAGCGCGGCGACGGGCCCGCGCCAACCGCGGTCCGACGAGCTGCGCGGGAAGATCGCCAGGGCCCCGAGCACACAGGCCCCGGGCAGGGCGAAGAGGAACACCCGCAGCGCCATCTCGCCGCCGTAGGACTGCATGCCGAAGCCCAGGAAGGGCACGAACAGCAGCACCAGCAGCGCCCGGTCGCCGATCCCCGCCCAGCGGCGGCGCAGCCATCCCAGGACCGCCAGCGCCATGACCGCGCCGGCCAGGGCCACCCGCACGTACAGCACCAGCTTGTGGACGGTGCTGCCGCCCTCGATGCGCCCGGACACGCTGGAGGAGACGTTGCCGCCGAGCGAGCCCATGCCGCCGAACAGTTCGTCGAAGTGACCCGACCAGTACGGCTCGGCGACGAAGCAGATCCACCCGACCAGCAGCACCCCGCACAACAGCGGCAGTCCGCGCTGGGTCGAGCGGCGGACGAGGACCAGCACGGTCAGCACGCCGAGCATGACGAACGGGGTGAGCTGGTGGCTGACGACGGAGGCGGCGAACAGCCCGACCAGCAGGGCCAGCAGCAGCGCCCGTTCGCTCCGGCTCACCGGCGGTACGTCGGCCTCGCCGGGGATGAGCCTTCCCGCGGGCGGGCCCGCGGCACGGAACCACACCAGGAGCACGGCGACGAACATCAGGTAGAGCAGGTAGCCGGCGGACTGCGGGGAGAAGTAGTCCTGCCCCACCCAGCCGCACAGCGCGAACAGCCACGCCGCGCACCACTTGGCCCGCCGGCCGGCCCGCACCGAGCGCAGCAGCAGCGCCAGCGGGGCCAGGGAGAGCGACTGGACGGCCGTGGGCCACCAGCGCAGCACCTCGGTGAGGTCGGTGATCCCGCAGGCCGAGGCGACGAGCGTGACCGCCGCGAAGAAGCCGGGCCACGAGAACCGGGCGTCCATGTCGGGCGCGGCGTCCCCGGTCCGCCCGATGTAGTCGATGAAGCCCGCGTGCTGCCAGGCCGTCGCGAACCGCGGCTGCTCCTCCAGCACGGCCGGGACGGCGTGCAGGGACACCACGGTCGCCAGCAGGACGGCGGCCAGGAGCCACGGCCGGCGCCCCGGCAGCCACAGGCCGCAGACGAACGCCAGGACGAGCAGCGCCGCTCCGGCCAGTGTCACCGGCGGCAGGACGGAGACCAGGCCGAGCCCGTTCATGGCGTCCAGCGAAGAGTCGTCCATGCCGCGCAGGGGAAGCCAGTACAGCCCGAGCGCGCCCAGCAGCAGCCCCCACACGCCGAGTTCGAGCAGCACGGCCCGGCCGCGCCGTCCCTCCCCCGGCGGCGACTGCGCGGGCGGGCCCGGATCCCGCGGCCCGGCGGACGACGACGGCTCCGGGAGCGCCGTCCCGGCCGGTGGCGCGGGCACGGCGGTCCGCTGCGACGGCGTCACATAGGGGCGCCGTTCGGGATGGTCGAAGTCCATGCGTACGCCGAGCCGCAGCGTGTCGCCGTCCAGCGCGGCGGCGCGCGCCCAGCGCGTGCCGTAGACGATCTCCAGGTCCTCGCCGGCGCCCTCCGCCTCGGCCGCCTTCGCCGCCTTCGCCGACTTCGGCGACTTCGGCGCCTGCGGCGCGGTGCCGGCCGGCGCGTCCGGCGGGGTCCCGGTCCCGGCGGGGGCGCCGGACGCGCCGGACGCGCTGGACGGGCCGGACATCAGCCGGCGCAGCCCGACCAGCGAGACCACCGCGATGACGACCAGGCTGCCCAGCTCGGCCCAGCCCGCGCCGGTGATGCCCAGCGGGCCCAGCAGCGCGAGGGTGAGCCCCAGCACCAGGACGCACAGCAGGCCCTGCAGAAGGGCGAGCAGGCCCGTGCGGCTCTGGGCGCGCAGGATGCCGAAGTACACCTCGATCAGGACCCGGGCCAGCGAGCAGAGCGCCAGCAGCCGCAGCAGCGGCGCGCCCTCCCGTGCGTAGCCCTCGCCGAAGACGCCCAGGATCTGCGGGGCGAAGACGACCATGAACAGGGCGATCGGGACCATGATCCTGGCCATCCGGCGCAGGGCGGCCCGGCAGTTCTCGGCGATGCGCGAGGGGTCGTGCGCGCCCTCGACGGTCAGCGAGGAACCCATGTTGATCGCCAGCAGGTCGATCGTGCCGCCGATCGTCATCGTGATGTAGAAGTACGCGTTGTCCGCGGAGCTGATCTGCGATGCCACGATCACCGGCACCAGGTAGACCACGGCGAGGGCGAAGAAGGAGCCGGTCGCGTCCCCCGCGACGAAGCGCCGCATCTCGCGCGGCCGGGGCGGTTCGCCGGTCCCCTCGGTGGCCTTGACGTGCCGGGGCACCAGCCGCCGGAAGACCAGCCAGCCGAGCGGCACGACCGACAGGGCGATCGCGGCGACCCACGAGACGAAGACCCCCGCGGTCGGCACGGCCGCGGCGACGCCCACCAGCAGCGCCAGCTTGGCCGCCGAGAACACCGTGTTGCCCACCGGCACCCACACCGCGCTGCGCAGCCCGGTCAGCACCCCGTCCTGCAGTGTCAGCAGCGACCAGCCGACGACCGCCGCGAGGAAACCGAGCCCGTTGACGGGCCCGTGCAGGAACCGGTACGAGGGGCCCCAGAAGTCCAGGGTCAGCAGGAAGACCGCCGCCGCGAGCGCCACGACGGCCGAACTCCCCGCGTACGTACCGAAGATCAGCCGGCCGGTGCGGCGCCCCGAGACCGGGATGTAACGGGCCAGTGCCCCGGTGAGCGTCACGGCGGTGAGCCCGGCGAGGAACTTCATCGCGGCGATCGCCGCCGATCCCTGGCCGACCGCGTCCTCGGTGTAGTAGCGCGCGGCGACGAGCCAGTAGCCCAGGCCCAGGACCGCGGAGACACCGGTGTTGAGCATCAGCGCGTACGCGTTGCGGAACAGCTGGTTGCCGCCGCGCCGGGCGTCCGCGCCGCCGTCGACGGGGCCGCCGCCCGCGGCGGCGGGCGGCGACGGGGCGCTGGCTCCGCAGTCCGTGGGGTCCGTGGGGTCCGTGGGGGTCGTGCTCGTGGTGGCGGTTGTCTCAGACACGGGTCTCGTGCACCTTCCGCAGACACCGGCGGGCTCTGCGGACCAGGGCGTACCCCTTGGTCAGCGCCCGGTCCCCGGCGAAGTTGCGTGCGACGGACCGGCCCTCGGCCAGCCGCTCGAACTCCTCGATCCCGGTGCTGCGGCGCACCGTCACCCGGGCCAGCGCGTACGGCGCCTGGCGGCGGCGGTCCGCGAGGGCGTTGCCGACGGCGAGGGCGGAGGTGAACCCCGCGAAGCGCACGGCACGCCGTACGCGACGGCTGGAGTAGCCGTACGGGTAGGCGAAGGACACCGGCGCCGTGCCCAGTTCGTCGCGGAGGACCTCCTTGCAGCGCAGCACCTCGAACCAGAGGCGCTCGTCGCCGAGCTGGTCCATCTGGGGATGGGTGTGGCTGTGGCCCCCGATCTCCACGCCGCCGGCGTCCAGTTCGCGTACCTGGTCCCAGTCGAGCATGGTGTCCGGCGCGGCGCCCGGCAGCTCGTACGGTCCGCGCAGCCAGCCGGTGGAGACGAAGAGCGTCGCCGGGAAGCCGAGGCCCTTCAGCACCGGCAGGGCGTGCCGGTGCACGCCCTCGTAGCCGTCGTCGAAGGTGATCAGTACGGGGCGGCGCGGCAGCGGCCGCCCCGTGCGCCACGCATCGGCCAGTTCCGCCGTGCCGAGCGGGGTGAAGCCGCGTGCGCCGAGCAGTGTCATCTGCGCGGCGAAGGCGGCGGGGGTCACCGACAGCCCGCGCGTGGCGGGCGCGGGCGTGTCGGTGACGGCGTGGTACATCAGGATCGGCACGGGACCGCTCCCCTGCCCGGCCGGCTCGGTCATGCGAGGGCACCTCCCGGTGCGTTGTGGTCGGTCGGGGACGCGGCGGTCGGTCTCATGCCGGGCCGGCCTCCCCCCGGGTGCGGAACCTGGCGACGGCGTAGCCCGCCGCCGTCGTCGCGACGCCGGCGACGATCGCGCCGGCCCGGCCCGCGCCGCCCGGACGCCCGCGGAGGGCGTCGCGCAGCCCGCGGGCCGCACCGGCGGGCAGGACGCGGGTGGCGTAGCGCCGTTCGGTCTCGAGTCCGGCGTCGGTGCCGACGCTCCGGGTGACCAGGGCCTTCGACAGGCCCTCGGCGTAGCAGCGGGTGCGGAAGTAGCCGAAGCGCTCCCGGGCCTCGGGGACGCGGTGCCAGATCACGGCGCGGTCGTCGACGAGGAGCACGCTGCCCGGCTTGACCTGGGCGAGCCGGATGCAGAACTCGGTCTCCTCGCAGCCCAGTGGCCGACGGTCGCCGTCCCGGCCGATGCCGGTGGCGAAGCCCCCGGCGATGTCGAAGGCGATCCGCCGGAACGAGGCGTTGCCGCCGAGCACGTTGCGGACCCTGGCGCGGCCGGCCGGCTGCCCGCGGTAGGAGGCGCCGACCACCCAGTCGAACTCCTCGGGGAACCAGCGCGGCCGGCGCCCCGAGGCCCACACCGGTCGGGTGCGCCCTCCGACGCCCATGACCAGCGGGTCCCGGTAGGCGTCGGCGAACCAGTACAGCCAGTCGCGTTCGGCGACGGCGTCGTCGTCGAGGAAGGCGACGACCTCGCCCCGCGACGCGGAGATGCCGGTGTTGCGGCCGGCGGACAGGCCGCGGGGCCCGGCGTTGGGCAGCACCCGCACGGCCGTTCCCTCGTAGCGGCGGGTCAGCCGGGCCAGCAGGACGGGGTTGTGGTCGACCACCAGCAGCACCTCGTGGGCCGGGAGGCGTTGCGCGTGCACCGACGCCACCGCGGCGAGGATGTCCTCCCAGCGGTCCTCGGTGTACGCGCAGACGACCACGGACACCGGGAGGAGGTCCTCGTGGGTCACCGGGCCCCCTCGCGGCGGGCCGCCCGGCGCTCGTTCTTCTCCCGCAGGATGACCTTGAGGACCCGTAACCCGTCGCGGACCGCCCGCAGGTTGCTGGCGCCGTGGATGCGCACGTACTCGTGGCTGGGGATCTCCTGGACCTTGAGACCGGCCGTGACCACTCTGATGTTCATCAGGGTCTCCACCTCGAAGCCGGTGCAGTCCAGGGTGATCTTGTCCAGGCAGTGCCGCCAGAAGGCGTTGTACCCGTAGCACAGATCGGTGTAACGGGCCCCGAACTTGGCGTTGACGGCCGCGCACAGCACGCGGTTGCCCAGCTTCCGGATGGGGGTCATGTCGTCGGTGCCCCCACCGTTGGCGAAGCGCGAGCCCTTGGCGAAGTCGGCCCCGGCGACCAGGGCGGAGACATAGGAGACGATCTCGGAGCCGTCCGCCGACCCGTCGGCGTCGACCATGACGATGATCTCGCCGGTGCAGGCGGTGAAGCCGGCGATCAGCGCGTCGCCCTTGCCCTTGCCGGTCTGCGCGACGATCCGCACGTCGGGCCGCAGTTCGCGGGCGACGCGGACGGTGTCGTCGGTGGAGTTGCCGTCGACCAGGACCACTTCGTGGATCCAGGACGGCAGGGTGGCGAACACGTGCGGCAGGTTCTCCGCCTCGTTCATCGCCGGGATGACCACGCTGACCGGCGGAGCGATGGCCAAGTGCGTGGAGACCGGCGTGAAATGGTCAGGCGCCAGGACCGCGGCGGTCTGCGCCTGCCCGGTGGCTGCCGGGCGCAGGAAGGAGCTCATGAGTCGTGTTTCCCTCTCGTCCGGTGGGCCGCCCGCGCGGGCGGCCCTGTGGCGTGTCCGGTTCGAAAGGGGGGTTGGTCTCACCCCGCACGGGACCCCACGCATGGCAGGCATGTCGGTGTCCCGTGCGCAGGCCGGCCGGGTGAGCGGGCATGCGTGACCGGCCGCGCGGTTCGCGGCTCGGCACACGTGTGACGGTGACCGAGCACGGCACCCCCCTACCGCGCCCCGCGGTTGTCCTGTCGCGACTCTCTGGCCCTCCCCTTGAGCCGCCGTGCATGACAGGTCGCCGCGGGTGGATGTACGACAATATTGAGGATTGAGACCCTATGGCAATACCTGACAGAGTGAATACCGTTTTAAGAAATTGCCGTGGAGTCGTCTGATTGATTATGCCTGTACGGCAATGTCCGTTATTGAGCGCCGGCGCGCAACCGCCCCACACGCTTGAGGAACCGGTCCGCGGGCTCCCGCAGCGCGGGCCGGGCCGTCACTGCGTTGCGCAACGCGCGCACCGGCGCGCGCCGGGCGCGGTGTCCGAGCGCGACCGGATGCCGGCGGGTCACCCACCCCTCGGAGACCGCCAGGTCACGCGTCTTGAGCGACTCCTTGTACTCCTTGTGGCCGCGGCCCAGGTCGAGCTGGGCCAGCCCGTCGGCGGCGGCTCCCTCCGCCATCCGCAGGTGCAGCACCAGACCGGGCGAGAACTTCGAGAACTCCGTGTCGTACGCGGGGAACCAGCAGGCCAGCACCGCGGGCGAGCGCATCCCGAAGTGCGCCGCGACCGGCCGGTCTCCCGCGTAGAGCACCGACAGCTGCCCAGCGAAGCCCTCGGCGCGGGTGTGGAAGAGGTGCTCCACCAGCTCGACGATCCACGGCCGGGCGAAGCGGTCGCTGCGCCCGGTTCTTCGGTACTGCGCGGACTTCCACGCCATCAGCCGCCGCAGCGCCGTGACGTCCCGCTCGTCGTGCACGTAGCGCACCTCGCCGACGTCCCGGCCGAGTCTGCGCTCCTTGGCGAGCGTGGTCCGCAGGAACTTGGGCGAGTGCGCGCGAAGATGGCCGAGATACGCCTCGTATCCGTGTTCCACGTCCATGACGGGCGAAGGATACGTCCCGGTCGCGCCCTCCTCGAAGGGCTTCTGGCCCCCCATCAGGTGGTCGAACTCCCAGACGGCCAGGCCGCAGGCGCGCAGCAGCTCCCGGGCGTCCCACTGGAAGCCCGGCCGGTGCACCAGCCCCTGGCAGTCCGACAGGCCGAGCCCGACGGCCCGGCCCACGCCGGCCGCGGAGCGCTGGTACGGGAAGAAGGCGACCGGGACGCCGTCCTCGCGGACCACGGCGATGCGCACACCCCGGTGGTGGTGCGCCACGGCGAGCGTGAACTCGGGTGACAGGAAGGGGTTCCCCAGCTGCGGGCTGCCCGAGGCGACGGCCTGGTCCTGCACGCGGGTCCACTCCGCCCGGTCGGCGGCGGTGAGCTCGCCGGGGCGGTACACGGTGATGTCCACTTTACGGAGTCCGCCTTCTCTCGGCCCGGGCAAGGGAGTGCCGCAGCAGCGGCAGCAGGAACAGTGCGGCGCTCAGCGCCGCGATCACCGCGACACCCCCGCGGACCGACCACATGTGCAGGGCCAGCAGGCCCTGCGCCACCAGCAGGTCGATCACGATCGTGCCGCCGGCCGCCACCACGCCCCGGCTCAGCGGGTCGAGGGAGCGAAGAGCCCCGGCGAGCGCTGCCGCCGGGGCGGCCAGCAGGAAGAAGAAGGTGAAAGGTGCCCTGACGGGCGAGGTGATGTCCACCAGCGCGAGCACCGCGCCGACCCCGCCGACTCCCACGGCGGCGCCCGCCAGCAGGGGAAGTGATTCGTTGCCGATCGGGTGACCGGATGCGCTGTCCCTACGCGGTGGTTGCATTGGCGACTTTGCCCCCCAAAACGCCGGATGCAGAAGTTCAATGTCGCTCAATTCGGGCGCGGGCGTCAAGGAAGGGGCGAACAGAAGCAGCCGCCACCCACGATGGGGTGACATGCCCTCATGATGTGGGCGATTTCCGTCGAACTGTTCGCCCGGTGGAGGCGTTGTGTTCGAACAGCGTGGTGTCCGAACGGCGTTGCATGCGGGTGGAGTTGTCGTCGGCATCCGGGGAGTTGTCCCGACTGCGGGAGCTGCTCTCGGGCCGAGGTGGCGTCACATTCGGCTCAGGCGACGCCGATCGCTCAGCTGACAAAAATGTCCATGTCAAGAAATCTTGGCATGGACACTTCCCGAACGTGTTACTGCGCGGTACGAAAGATGCGGCAGAGATCCTGCTAAGGGAGGTTCCATGAGACTGTCCCGTTTCGTGTCAGCCGCATCCGCACTTCTCCTTACCGCCGCACTCGCCCTGCTCGGTTCCGGTTCCGCCCACGCCGCCGGCCCTGTCTACGCGGCCCTCGGCGACTCGTACTCCGCCGGAGTCGGGGCCGGCAGCTACGACAGCTCGAGCGGCAGCTGCTACCGCAGCAGCAGGGCGTTCCCCCGGCTGTGGGCGAACGCGCATAGCCCGTCCGGGTTCTCTTTCACCGCGTGTTCCGGAGCGACCACGACCGACGTGCTCAACAACCAGCTCGGTCCGCTCAACTCCTCCACGACCCTGGTCAGTATCAGCATCGGCGGCAACGACGCCGGCTTCGCCGACGTGATGACCACCTGCGTCCTCAACTCCGACAGCACCTGCCTCAGCCGTATCAACCAGGCCAGGGACTTCGCCAACAACCAGCTGCCCGCGCGGCTCGACTCCGTCTACAACGCCATCAGCACCCGGTCCCCCTCGGCCCGTGTCGTCGTCCTCGGCTACCCGCGCTTCTACAGGCTGGGCACCACCTGCATCGGCCTCAGCGAGACCAAGCGCAGGGCCATCAACGACGCGGCCGACCTCCTCGACACCGTCACCGCCAAGCGCGCCGCCGACCACGGCTTCGCCTTCGCCGACGTCCGGGGCACCTTCACCGGGCACGAGCTCTGCTCGGGCTCGGCGTGGCTGCACAGCCTCACCCTCCCCATCTACGAGTCGTACCACCCCACCGCCTCCGGCCAGTCCGGCGGCTACCTGCCGGTGTTCACCTCCGCCGCGTGACCCGCGGCACGACGACGGTACGGAGCACCCGCACGACGTGAGACGAGGGGTGCCGGGCCACCGCCCGGCACCCCTTGCCCGTGCCGATGCGGCCTCAGGGGGTCGGAGCCGTCTCGTCGGAGAGGATCGGCGACGGGCTCGGCGCCCGGCAGGTGACCGTGAACGGGACGTGCCCGGACTCCGTCCGCACCGGGCTGCGCACCTCCAGCGCGACCCAGCCCTCGATCGTGCCGTCCGGTTCGTACGACGGCTCCGTGTACGGGACCGTGCGGCTCTTCGGGCCCCCCGCGGGGAAGTCGAGGGTCTGCCAGACGTGGTCGGAACCGCCCGCGCTCGACGTCCAGCGGTAGGAGACCGTCACCGGGGCGCGGTCGACCGTGACGACCGCCGAGAAGGACGGCGCCTGCTCGGCGGGCGGCGGGCAGCTGCCGGTGTAGGTGTCGCGCACGGCCGACACCGTGACGTGGACGTTCACCCGCGCCGCAGTGCTGGGCGGCGCGGAGCTGTGCGGAGACCCCGAACCGCCCCCGGCCGTCGCCTCGTAACCGCTGGCGTCCGCGTCGCCGTCGTCGTCCTGCGAGGCGGTGGCGGACGGGGTACGGCCGCCGCCCTGGGTGTTCCCGGCGGTGGTGCCGCGGCCGGAACCGCCGGCCGGGTCGTCGTCGAGGAGGGCGTACGCCACGCCCCCGATGCCCAGGGCGAGGGCGAGCACGCCCGCCGCCATCGCCACCGCCGCGCGCCGCGGCCGCGCCCCGGAACCGTCCGCGGACGCGGCGCCGTAGCCGGTGCCCACGGGGGCCGTCGGCCCGAGCGGTGTCGAGGAGACGGGGGTCGAGGACACCGGAGCCGACCGGAACGGTGTGCCGTCCGGACCCGGCGGCAGCGGCACGGCGGCCTGGGTGGTGGCGTACGCCGTTCCGGCCCCGGGCGGGGTGCGCCCGGCGGCGAGGGCGTCCAGCCGTCGCTGCACCTCCTCGCCCGGGGGCCGGGCCGCCGGGTCCTTCTGCAGCAGACCCGTGATCACCGGGGCGAGGGCTCCCGCCCGGCGCGGCGCGGGCAGTTCCTCGTCCACCACCGCGCGCATCGTGCTCAGCGCCGTCTCGCGGCGGAAGGGCGAACCGCCCTCCACCGCCACGTACAGCAGCACCCCGAGCGACCACAGGTCCGACTCCGGTCCGGGGCGGCGGCCGAGCGCCCGCTCGGGGGCCAGGTACTCGGGCGAGCCGACCAGTTCGCCGGTGCGGGTGATCGCCGAGGAGCCCTCGATCATGGCGATGCCGAAGTCGGTGAGCACGACCCGGCCGTCGTTGCCGATCAGCACGTTGCCCGGCTTCACGTCGCGGTGCAGCACCCCCGCGGCATGGCCGGCGCGCAGCGCCTCCAGCACCTTGCCGCCGATCCCCGCGGCGCGGCGCGGTTCCATGGAGCCCTCCGCGTCGAGGACGTCGTCGAGCGTCACGCCCCGGACGAGCTCCATGACGATCCACGGGCTGCCCTCGGCCATGGCCACGTCGTACACCTTGATGACGTTGGGGTGCTCGACCCGGGCGGCCGCGATGCCCTCCTGCTGCAGCCGGGCGTACAGGCGCTCGACCTCCCGGTCCTCCAGCCCCGGCGGGGCCTTGACCTCCTTGACGGCCACCTCGCGGCCCAGCAGTTCGTCCCGGGCCAGCCACACCACACCCATGCCGCCCCGGCCCAGCTCGCTGATCAGCCGGTAGCGTCCCGCCACGAGCCGTGTCATCGGCGTGTCCCCCCTTCGTGCCGCCCGCAGCCCAGCATGACCGAACTTCCTCCCGAACGGACCCTTTCGACGGAAAGCTCCCTCAACCGGCCATCGCCAGCGCCGCCCTGAGCACCAGGCCGCAGCCCAGCACCAGCACCACGGACGCCGTGGCCAGGGGCGCGAGCCGGCGCGCCGCCGTGAACAGCCCGCCGCGGACCCGCAGCGCCGACGCCTTCCCGGCCAGCCGCCCGAGTCGGACGACGGCGAAACCGGCGGCCGTGAGCGTGATCGCCAGACCCGCGCCGTACGCGAGGACCAGCAGGAAGCCGAACCAGGCCTGGCCCAGGGCCGCCGCGCCCACCAGGACGACGACCGCGGAGGGACTGGGGACGAGACCGCCCGCGAAGCCCAGCAGGATCGTGCCCCGCAGGGTGGGCCGCGGCTCGTGGGTGTGGGTGTGGATGTGGGTGTGCGGGTGGGCGTGCACGCGGGGCCGCGGTGCGGGCCGTTCGGCGGTGAGGACGTCGCCGGGAGCGGCCTGTACCGCCGTCCCGGGGGAGGGCGCGGGGTGGTGGTGCGGGTGTCCTTGGTGGTGAGGGCCGTGGCCGTGGTGATCGTCCTCGTGGCCGTGGCCGTGGCCGTGGCCGTGGCCGTGGTCGTGGTCGTGCCCGTGGTTGTGCCCGTGGTTGTGCCCGTGTGTTCGGCCCCGGAGCCGCCACGCGCGGCGGAGCAGCGCCGCTCCGGCCCCGGCGACCAGCACGCCGCTCGCGACGCCCAGCCAGCCGATGACCGAGGGTGCCGCGGCCGAGCCCGTCGTCACCAGCAGGCCGAGCGCGAACACCCCCAGAGTATGGGTCACCGTCACCGACGCGCCCAGCGCGACCATGTCGCGGCGCGACCGCCGCCCGCCCGCCGCGGCCGCTGCGGCCATCAGCGTCTTGCCGTGCCCGGGCGCGAGCGCGTGCATCGCGCCCAGCGCCAGCGCGGTCAGCAGCGCCAGGGCGGCGAAGCCCGGGGTGAGCGCGTGCCGCGACACCAGGTCGGTGAGGGCCCGCGTCCAGCGGTCCGCGCCGCGCGGCAGCACACCGGCGGTGGCGGGGGAGTCCTCCTCCGCCACCAGCGCGGGGCCGCCCGGGGTCAGCCGGAAGCCCGCCGCCCGTTCGTCGGCGGGGGAGGACAGCAGGTCCTTCGGGTACGCGGTGAGCCGCCGCGACACCGACTCCCCCGGCACATCGGCGCCGTGGAGGGTCACGCGGTCTCCGCGCGCGGTGATCTCCCGCCAGCCCGGCCCGGTGGCGACATCCGCCGGACGGTACTCCAGGGACGCCGGCTCCCCGGACGGCAGCCGCGCCGTCATCCGGCACTCGACGCGCAGCGTCGTCAGCCCCGCCTGCCCCGGCCGTACGGCCGCCGTGGCCCTGCGTACCGCGACCGGTTCGCGCCGCCCGCCGACGGTCGCCCGCGCGCCCTTCGCGGCGGCGTCGCAGCGCTCCTTCGCCCAGTCCGCCAACTCGGCGCCGTCCGGCGCCCGGTCGCCGTCACGGTCGATCGCGGGCAGGGACTGCGCCGCGGGGATCTCGGCGAGGTCCTCGACGTGGTCGATCCGCAGCACGCCGGGGGCGGCGACCAGGCCGTCGTAGCGGTTGACGGTGAAGTTGCCCAGCGGATGCGCCTGCGCCTGCCCCGCGGGCAGCAGCGCGAGGGCCGCTCCCGCCGCTGCCGCGGCCGCCGCGGCCGCCGTCCTGCGCCGGATCATGACGGGTCTCCTTCGATGCGGGCCAGCGCGCGGCGGGCGGCGGGGGCCGCGGTGGGGGAGAAGCCGGGGTTGAGGCGGAGCGCCGCGGCCAGCGACGCCCTGGCCGCCTCGCGCTTCCCGAGGGCCGCCTCGATGACCCCGCGGTGGTAGAGGAAGGCCGCGTTGCGGTAGCCCGGGGCCGAGGAGCGCTCGGCGTACGCCAGGGCCTCGCGGTCGCGGCCGTTGACGTGCAGGGCCCAGGCGAGCGCGTCGGCGGTGTGGACGGTCCGCCGGCGCGACCATTCGGCCCGTGCCGCGCGCAGCGCCTCCGCCGGGTCGCCGTGGTCGGCCGCGACCAGTGCCGCGTCCAGGTCGGTGGCGACGCCGTTCGCCCCCGCGAGGGCGATCCAGGTGCCGACCACCGCGTACTGCCGCTCCGCCCGCTCCTGCTGCCCCGCGGCCTCGTACAGCTCCCCCAGTTCGGCGAGTTGCGCGGGCAGCGGGTAGCGGTCCACGACCCGGCCCAGGTCGCGCAGGGCCTTCTCCCGGTCGCCGCGCGCCGCGTACGTACGGCCGCGGCCCTCGATCGCCGGCAGGTAGCCGGGGTCGGCCCGCAGGGCGGTGGCGAAGTGCCCCAGCGCGGCCGGGTACCGGCCCTGGCTCCAGGCGAGCTGGCCCAGCGCCGTGGCGACGTAGGCGGTGTCGCCGGGGGTCGCGGCGGAGTCCAGGGCGCGGGTCAGGATGCGGCGGGCGCCGGCCGGGTCGCCGCGCAGTTCGTGGACGTAGGCGAGGCGGGTGAAGGCCGGGATGCCCGGGCGCACCGCGTCGGCGTGCTCGGCGGCGCGCAGCGCCTCGTCGTAGCGGCCCAGTTCGACCAGGGCGTCGACCCGGACGGCGAGGGCGCGCTCTCCGTACGGGTTGACCTTCAGCGCCCGGTCCGCCTCGGTGAGGGCGGTGCGGAAGTCGTGGCGGGCGGCGGCGAGCGTGGCACGCCCGGCGTGAGCCGCGTCGTTGCCGCGCGGGGAGATCCGCAGCGAGCGGCTTAACGCCGCCTGCGCCTGCGGGTAGCGGGTCGGGTCGCCGCTGGTCCTGGCCTGCTCGAGGTAGGCGGCGCCGAGCGCGGCCCACCCCGCGGCGTCCTTCGGCTGGGCCCGCAGATGCGTCTGCAGGGCCGCGATGCCGCCCGCGAGGTCGCCCTCGGCGAGGCGGTCCAGGGGGGCGTCGGCGGCGGGCGCCGCGGCCCGCGCGGTGTCCCGCGGGGCGGAGGGCCCACCGAGGACCAGCGCGCCCGCGGTGAGCGCCAGCGCGAGGCCCAGTACCAGCGCGGCGTACAGGGCGGCGGCGCGCAGTCGGCCCGGGGCCGGTACGTCCATGGCTGCTGCCTTTCGGGATGATGGGGTGGAGCCCGGCCGGGGCGCTCGCGGTGCGCCCCGGCCGGGTGCCGTGCGGTGTGCTTCCTGCGGTGCCGGTGACCGGTGACCGGTGGCCGGTGGCTCAGGCCCGGCCGTGCGCCCCGCGGCCGGCGGGGCGGCGGCGCGTCCGCCACCACAGCAGCGCCGCACCGATCAGCAGCACGCCCGCGCCGCCGGAGGCCGCGGAGGCGATCAGCACGGTGTCGTCGTCACCGCCGCCGGGGAGCAGGCCGCCCGCGTTGAGCTGCGTGACGCCGTCGGTCTGCGCCGATTCGGTGGCCGGCTCGGCCAGCGGGCCGTCCGAGCCGGAGGCCGGCAGGGCCACGTACGGGAAGCTCGCGCCGAAGGTCCGGTCGTTGGCGTCGACGGCGTCGCCCAGGTCGTTCTTCGACCCGACCAGTTCGCCCTCCACCACCTGCAGCGCGATGTCGACGACGTCGTCGCCCAGCCTGCGGCCGTTGGGGAAGCCCGCGGTGTCGCCGTCCAGCACGCCGAGCCGCTTGGGCTTGGTGGCCGGCGGCACGGCCGTGTTGAGTCGCAGCATCTCCGACGGGCGCACGCGCGGAGGCTGGTTGAGCTTGGGCACGCCTGTCAGGAAGACCTGGACGAGGTCGTTGCGCGGGGTGGCCGGGGCCTTGATCTTGTAGATGCCCTCGATGAGTTTCGGCAGTTCGGGGTGCGTCACGTTCCTGAGGAACTGGCCGTCGTTCCAGGGCGAGGACGCGTTGAACCGGTCCTTGTCCCTGATCGGGTTGACCACCTCGTTCACCAGCGGCATGCCGAGGCGGGAGACCTGTGCCCAGTCGCCGTTCGCGGTCCGCCGCTGCGTGGTGGACCAGATGCCGACGACCGGCTGCTTCGCCGACTGGCGGATCGAGGCCGTCGGGACCTGCAGGGCTATGGTGTTGACGTTGTAGCCCTTGAGCGTGTCGTCGCCGACCTCGGAGAGGTTGCCGCCGTAGAGCAGGTCGAAGACCCGCAGGTCCAGGAAAAACGGGTCGTCGGCCTGGCCGGCGAAGGCCGTGGTGCCGCGGCCGACGTGCCTGACGGCCTGCTGGCGCAGCACGTTGTAGTCGGGCATCGACGCCTTGCCGACGTTCGACGGTGCGACCGGTACGTCGTTCGCGACCTTGTAGCGGCCGGTGACCTGCTGGTCGTGCAGCCGGAACAGATCGATGTCGTAGGTCTGGCGGAAGTTCAGGTCCGGGTCGTCGAGGCTGGTGACCGGGCCGGTGTTGTACAGGAAGGTCTTCTTGTTGCGGAAGTGGTCCTGGAACGTCCACCGGTAGAGGTAGTCGCCCTGCGCGTCGCCGTCGCTGTCGATGTGGATGTCGTACTGGGCGTCGTCGGCGAACTTGTAGAAGTTCGGGCCGCCGGCCGGGTCCTCGAACGGGATCCAGTTCGCCACCAGGGTGGTGGTGTCCGGGCGGTCGGGGCTGACGAACGCGTAGACGTCCGTGGTGTCGTACTGCGGCTGCCCCGAGATCAGCGGTGCCTCCCGGTGGCTGGACGCCTGTGCCGTCCCCGGCTCCAGTCCCGTGGCGCCCACGGCGGCGAGTCCCCCCGCGGCCACTGCGCCCACGGCCAGCAGGGCGATCGTGCGCGATCGCCCGAAGCGGGCCCTGAGCCTGTTCCTGCTGTGTGCGGTCATCGCGTCGGTCCTTCGCGAGTCTGGCCCCTCCCCCTTGGAAGAGGTCCTGCGTGGGTTCTTCGGGGCCGTGCTGACGGCGGATTGGCGGACCGGGGTGAATTTGTGTCACGGGGTTGTAACGTGATATGGGCCCGGCCGGACGGTGCGCGCACCGCGGAGGGAAGCGGGGCGACCCATGAGAGGTTCCGTGCACGAACTGGCCGCGGCGTACGCGCTCGACACCCTCGCACCGCGGGAACTGCGCCGATTCGAACGGCATCTGATGCGCTGCGACGCGTGCGCGGACCGGGTGCGGCGACTGGCCGGGGACACCGTGCGGCTCGGTGCCGGGGCTTCAGCCGTGCCGGCGCCGCCTCCGATGCCGCCGCCCGCGCTGGTGCCGCTGCCGGAGGGCGGTGCGCCGGACGACCGGGACGGCCCGGGGGTCCCCGCCGGCGAGGACGCTCCCGACGATCCGGCCCCGGGCCGGTGGTGGTGGCGGACCCGGCGCCGGCCAACCGCGACGCGCCTGGCCGCGGCGGGCGCCGGGGCGGCCCTCCTGGCCTGCGCGGTGCTGGGCGCCCTGCTGCTGCGGACCACCGCGCAACTGGACCGGGAGCGCGGGGACGCGCGCGCGGTGAACGAGGTGCTGACGGCCGCCGACGCCCGCCCCGTCTACTCCAGCGACGACAACGGACGGGGGGTGACCGCCGTGGTGTCACGGAGGATGCGCCGCGCCGTGGTGACGGTGCACGAGCTGCCGCCGCTGGAGGGCCGCGACGTCTACCAGTTGTGGCTGGTGAGCGAGCGCCCGACGTCCTTCCGCTCCCTCGGAGTGCTGGGCCCCGATCCGGCGGCGGACGGCACGTCCGGGCCGGTCGTGACCGGCGGGCTGGACGAGTGGTCGTACGCCTTCACCGTCACGGTTGAGCCGACTGGCGGATCCCCCGTGCCGAGCTCGGACGCCGTGGTCCAACTTCCCCTGCTCGCACTGGGGATCGGCTCGTGACGTCAACCCCCTTGACGGGAAGGTGAATCCGGGAACGCGAATGCATAGGTGACGCCGCAGGACGATAGGGTTACCCTGCCCGGTGCCGGGTGCCCTCGAACGGGTGGGGAGTGTCATGGATCAGATAGCAATGCGGAGCAGGCCGCGAGTGCCTGCTGTCACGTGCGGGAGCAGCGCGTCCAGTGCGCGTCTCGACCGTCATCTCTCGGTGCTGGCCGGCCCTGCCGCGCCGCAGCGGGAGGCGGAGGAGGCCACGCTGTTGATGCGCGAGCTGACCTCGCGCGACCACGTGCGCGCGAACGCCAGCCGCGGGGCGCGTGTGTCGCTGTTCGCGCCGCTGCGGCGGCTGCGCCGTTCGCTCTTCGGCAGCCGCGGCTGACCGGAGGCGTTCTCGGCGTTCCCTCAGCGGACAGGCTCGGGCGCAGTACACCGTCCCGGCACCGCGCTGCGACATGCGGCGCGTCGGTGTACTCCGTCCGGGCCTGTTGTCATGTCGACTTGTGGTCACAGCAGGACGAACTGCCCGTCCGGCCCCTCCTCGTGGTGGTCCAGCACGGAGGCCGGACGGCGCGCCGTCCCCGGCACCGGCAGGACGTGCGCGGCGCGCAGCTCGGCGGCCCCGATGCGCGGTCCCGCCGCGACCCGGGCGGCCAGCGCGCGGCGTGACGGCCGCAGCTCCGCCAGCAGGGCCAGCACACTGATCAGCTCCAGCAGTTCGGTCGTCCTCGCCCGGGGCCAGGCGGCGGGCCGGATCGCTTCGAGGCCCTCCGCCGCCCCGTCGGGGATCCGCCGCTCGAACCAGGTCTCCAGCACCCGCGTCCCCGCGGCGTGGAACTCCCACACCGCCTCCGGCACCGGCGACACCCGCCCGCTCCCCAGCGCCAGCGCCTCGTCCTCCGGGTCGTACGACGGCGCCTCGCGGGGCACGTCGGGGAACGCCGCCCGGACGTAGGGGCGCCGCCCGCCCGGCAGCCGGGGGTGCCCGGCGGGGCGGTCCTGCGCCGGATCGGCGAAGCGGGCGCCCCGGGTGTGCAGCCACAGCATCCTGCGGCCCAGGTCGACGCCCTCCGCCCACAGCTGCGGATCGGCGGTGAGCGGGACCTCGGCGGGCGAGCCGGTGGCGAGCGCGGCGATCCAGGCCAGCACGTCCTCCGCGGCGACCGGGGTGTCCAGCCGCTCGGCGAGGCGGTCCAGCAGGCCCGGCGCGAGGTTCGGGTCCGCGCCGCCGGGGCGGCGGAACAGCGGCCGGATCCGGCCCGGCCGGCCGGCGGGGGAGTGGCCGTCGGGGAGCAGTGCGGAGAAGGCCAGGGGCGGACCCGGGACCTGTGGCAGGCGCGTGAGTTCCACCGCGTAGATCTGCCGGTCCTCGTCGGCGACCCGCCACAGCTCGGGGCGGGCCGCGTCGATCAGCCGCTGGTCGGGGATGAGCCACTGCTCGTCGTACGGGCCGTGCAGCACCCGCACCGGCTCCGCGACCGGGCCGTCCTCCCGCTGCAGCCGGGTGGTGGGCGCCGGGTGTCCCGGCAGCTGGGCGACGGCCGTGTGCGGGGTGCGCGCCCGGGTGGGGTGGAACAGCCGTTCGCGCTCGGCGCCCCCGGCTTTCACCAGCCGGTCCCAGCGCGCGGCGAGGGTGGAGGCCTCGGGGGCCATCACCCAGCCCCGCCCCAGGCGCAGGGGCGGGACGGACCACGGCATCAGGTCGGCCAGCGTCGGCGCTTCTTCGCTCACTGTGAGCATGCTACTGAGGCCCTCAGGGCGCCTCCATGGTCACGGTGAAGGAGAAACGGTCGCCCCGGTAGTGGATGCGCACGACGTCCACCGTGCGGCCGGTGTCGTCGTAGGTCACCCCCGTGTAGTGCAGGATCGGGCTGAGCAAGGGCACCTGCAGCAGGCGGGCGGTGTCCGGGTCGGCCAGCCGCGCCTCGACGGTGTCGGTGATGCGGCTGATCCTCACGCCCAGGGCGTCCCGGAGCACCTTCGTCATCGGCCAGCGCGCCAGGTCCGCCAGGTCGATCCGCGCGGCCAGCTCCGGCAGGACGAAGTTCTCCGCCCAGTTGGTCGGCTCCCCCGACTCGTCGCAGCGCAGCCGGCGGTAGGCGACGGTGTCGGCCCGCCCGGGGAAGTACTCGGCGAACTCCGGCGGCACGGGCGCCGGGCCGTGACCGAGCACGCTGGTGCGGTCCCCGGACTGCTGGGCGACGATCGCGTCGACCGAGCCCAGCAGCCGCACCGGCGCCCCGCGCAGCGCGGTGGGTTCGATGAACGTGCCCCGCCGCCGGTGACGGCTGATCAGCCCCTCCTCCTCCAGCTCCTTCAGCGCCTGCCGCATCGTGAGCACGCTGACGCCGTAGTGCCCCGCCAGCGCGTCCTCGGTCGGCAGTCGCAGCGGAGCGTCCGGACGCCGGCCGAGTATCGAGGCGCGCAGGGACTGCGAGACCTGGTACCACAGGGGGAGCTTGCGGTTCAGGACCAGCGAGTCGGGGGCGAAGGTGCTGCTCGGGCTCGTCGTCATGGCCTGAAGTGTCGCTCCAGCCCCCGCCACACGCCGTCGTAGTCCCGCTGCAGATGCTCTGCCCCCAGCGCCTCCGGGGTCGCCACCACCGGCCAGCGCGTCTCGAACATGAAGGCCAGCCCGTCGTCCACCTTCTGGGGGACCAGCTCGGCCGCGCTCGCCCGGTCGAAGGTCGTGCGGTCCGGGCCGTGCGCCGACATCATGTTGTGCAGCGAGGCCCCGCCGGGGACGAAGCCCTCCGCCTTGGCGTCGTACGCGCCCTCGATCAGCCCCATGAACTCGCTCATCACGTTCCGGTGGAAGTACGGCGGGCGGAAGGTGTCCTCGCCGACCAGCCAGCGCGGCGCGAAGACCACGAAGTCGGCGTTGGCCAGCCCCGGGGTGTCGGAGGGCGAGGTCAGCACGGTGTAGATCGACGGGTCCGGGTGGTCGTAGCTCACGCTGCCCAGCACATTGAAGCGCCGCAGGTCGTACACGTACGGCACCAGGTTGCCGTGCCAGCCGACGACGTCCAGGGGGGAGTGGCCGTACTCGGCGGCCCACAGGTTGCCGCCGAACTTGTTCACCACCTCCACCGGCTCCTCGCGGTCCTCGTACGCCGCGACCGGTGCCATGAAGTCCCGCGCGTTGGCGAGGCCGTTGGCGCCGATCGGGCCGAGGTCGGGCAGCCGGAAGGGCTGGCCGTAGTTCTCGCAGACGTAGCCGCGCGCCTCGCCGTCGGGCAGTTCGACGCGGAAGCGCACCCCGCGCGGGACCAGCGCCACGTGGCCCGGCCCGGCGGCCAGGACGCCGAACTCGGTGCGCAGCAGCAGCCGGCCGCGCTCCGGCACGATCAGCAGCTCGCCGTCGGAGGAGGAGAACACCCGGTCGTCCATGGAGCGGTTGGCCGCGTACCAGTGGATGCCGATGCCCTCGCGGCGCAGCACGTCACCGTTGCCGCCGACGGTGACCAGGCCGTCCACGAAGTCGGCCGGCTCCTGCGGCAGCGGCAGCGGGCTCCAGCGCAGCCGGTTGGGATCGGGCTCGGCCTGCGTGAAGGGGGCGCTGCGCAGCCGCCCGCCGGCGATCCGGCGGAACGGCGGGTGGGCCGCCGAGGGGCGGATGCGGTACAGCCACGAGCGGCGGTTGTGATGCCGCGGCTCGGTGAAGGCGGTGCCGCTGAGCTGCTCCGCGTACAGGCCGAGCGGGGCGCGCTGCGGTGAGTTGCGGCCGGCCGGGACCGCTCCGGGGACCGCCTCGCTCGTGTGCTCGTTGCCGAAGCCGGAGAGGTAGGCGAGGTCCTTGCCGTCCGGGATGTCGGTGCTGGTGATCTCTGTGCTGGTCACGATTCCTATGGTTGTCCATAGGAATCAACCCCGCAAGGGACCGGCCGGTCCCTGTGGAAAACCGGCATGATGGACCTCGTGCACAGCAGCGGCAACGGTCTCCGGCGCGTCCCCGTCCAGCAGCGCAGCGCCGAACGCTTCGCCCGGATCCTCGACGCGGCCGCGGCGATCCTCGACGAAGGCGGCTACGAGGAGCTGAGCACGCGCGAGGTGGCCGCCCGCGCGCGCGTGCCGATCGGCTCGGTCTACCGCTTCTTCTCCAACAAGCGCGCCATGGCCGACGCCCTCGCCCGCCGCAACCTCGACACGTACCTCGCCGGGGTCACGGACCGCCTCGACGCCCTCGGCGCGGACCGGGGCGCCGCCGGCGGCTGGCGCCGGCTGATCGACGTCGTCGTCGACCAGTACGTCGCCATGCGGCGCACCGTGCCGGGCTTCGCCCTCGTCAGCTTCGCCGGCCCGGCCCCCGGCCCGGCGGTGAACGACCTGGCCAACCACCTCGTCGCCGACCGGCTGCGCGCCCTGCTCATCGCCCCGCTCGGCTCCGCCGGCGTGGCGGTGACCGACGACCGGCGGCTGCGGACCGCCTTCGTGGTGGGCGTGGAGGCCGCCGACGCGCTGCTCAAGATGGCCTTCCGCGCCGACCCGCAGGGAGAGGCCGCGCTCATCGCCGAGACGAAGGTGCTGCTCCGCGCCTACCTCGCGGGTGTCCTGGAGCCATAGGCCGCGGGCCCGTCCCCGCAAGTGCTACCCCGACATGCATACCGGTCGGTATGGTGACCGCACACGAGGAAGCGCCCTGCCCCGGGAGGCCCGATGGCCAGCAGTCGTACCGCCCTGCGTATCTGTCCGCTGTGCGAGGCCACGTGCGGACTGACCCTGACCATCGACGCGGACCGGGTCACCGGCGCCCGCGGCGACCGCGACGACGTCTTCAGCGCGGGGTTCATCTGCCCCAAGGGCGCCGCCTTCGGCCAGGTCGACGGGGACCCCGACCGGCTCGTCCGCCCGCTCGTGCGCCGCGACGGCGTGCTCGCCGAGGCGACCTGGGCCGAGGCGTACGCCGCCGTCGCCGACGGCGCGGCCCGCGTCCGCGCGGCCCACGGCGCCGCGGCGACCGGCGTCTACCTGGGCAACCCCAACGTGCACACCATCGCGGGCGGCCTCTACCCGCCGATGATCATCCGCGCACTCGGCACCCGCGCGCTGTTCTCGGCCAGCACCCTGGACCAGATGCCCAAGCAGGCGGCGTGCGGCCACCTCTACGGCGACGCGCTCGCCGTCCCCGTGCCCGACCTGGACCGCACCGACCACCTGGTCGTCATCGGCGGCAACCCCCTGGTGTCCAACGGCAGCCTCGCCACCGCCGCCGACTTCCCCGGCAAGCTCAAGGCGCTGCGCCGCCGCGGCGGCAGACTCACCGTCATCGACCCCAAGCGCACCCGCACCGCCGATCTCGCCGACCTCCACATCGCCCCGCGCCCCGGCACCGACGCCGCGCTGCTCTTCGCCGTCGTCCACGTGCTGTTCGACGAGGGACTCACCGGGCTCGGCCACCTCGAAGGGCACGTCACCGGCGTCGACGAGGTCCGGGCGCTGGCCCGCGACTTCACCCCCGAGGCCGTCGCCGCCCACTGCGACGTCCCCGCCGAGCGGATCCGCACGCTCGCCCGCGACCTGGCCGCCGCCCCCAGCGCCGCCGTCTACGGTCGCCTGGGCAGCACCGCCGTACGCTTCGGCACCCTCGCCAGCTGGCTGATCGACGTCCTCAACATCCTCACCGGCAACCTCGACCGGCCCGGCGGCGCGATGTTCCCGCTGCCGGCCACCGCACGCGCACCCCGCCCGGCCGGGCCGGGCCGCGGCTTCACCACCGGCCGCTGGCACAGCCGGGTCTCCGGCCACCCCGAGGTCGCCTCCGAACTGCCCGCCGCCGCCCTCGCCGAGGAGATCGACACCCCCGGCGAAGGACGGATCCGCGCCCTGGTCACCATCGCCGGCAACCCCGTGCTGTCCGCCCCCGACGGGGCCCGTCTCGACCGCGCCCTGGCGGGGCTGGACTTCATGGTCAGCGTGGACCCCTACCTCAACGAGACGACCCGCCACGCGGACGTCGTCCTGCCGCCGCCCCCGCCCTCTCGCGGCGCGCACTACGACTTCGCGTTCGGCAACTTCTCCGTGCGCAACAACGCCCGCTACAGCCCGCCCGCGATCCCCCTGGAGGACGGCCGCCCCGGCGAACCGGAGATCCTCGCCCGGCTCGCCCTCCTCCTCGGCGGGTTCGGACCGGACGCCGACCCCGCGCTCGTCGACGAGCAGGCCGTCAGCCACCGCCTGGCCAAGGAGACCGCCGACCCGCACTCCGCGGTCCACGGCCGCGACCCCGCCGAACTGGCCGCCGCGCTCACCGGGGAGACCGGATACGAGCGGCGGCTCGACATGATGCTGCGGCTCGGCCCGTACGGCGACGGCTTCGGCGCCGACCCCGGCGGCCTCACCCTGCGCCGCCTCCTCGACCGCCCCCACGGCATCGACCTCGGCCCGCTGCGCCCGCGCGTCCCCGAGGTGCTGCGCACCGCCTCCGGGACGATCGAGCTGGCCCCCGCGGCGCTCACCGCCGACGTGCCCCGGCTGCTGGCGGCGGTCACCGGCCCCTCCGGGGCCGGGCTGGTCCTCATCGGCCGCCGCCACCTGCGTTCCAACAACAGCTGGATGCACAACGTGCCCGCGCTCACCGGCGGGAGCAACCGCTGCACCCTCCAGGTGCACCCCGAGGACGCCACCCGCCTCGGCCTCGTCGACGCGGCCCCCGCGCGGATCAAGGGCGACGGCGGCGAGATCGAGGCCCCCGTCGAGGTCACGGACGCGGTGCGGCCGGGCGTGGTGAGCCTGCCGCACGGCTGGGGTCACGACCGCGCGGGCACCCGGCTGACGGTCGCGGCCCGCGAACCGGGGGCCAATCTCAACCAGTTGCTCGACGGCACGCTGCTCGACCCCCTGTCGGGCACCGCGGTCCTGAACGGATTCCCCGTCCAGGTCACCCCGGCGTGATCCACCGCACGGGGTACCGCTCTGGAAACGAAAAACTATCGGCGCTAGTTTGGGCGTTCCACGGCAGGTCCGCCCGGGAGGACAAGGGATGAAGCCGCACGACGGGATGTACATCGACGGCGACTGGCGGCCCGCCGCCGGCACGGGGACGATCGACGTCGTCAACCCCGCGGACGAGCAGGTGTTCGCCACCGTGCCCGCCGGCACCGCCGACGACGTCGACACCGCCGTCCGCGCCGCCCGCGCGGCCTTCCGCGGCTGGGCGGCCACCCCGCCCGCGGAGCGGGCCGCCCGTATCGCCGCGCTGCGCGACGTCCTCGCGGCCCGCAGCGAGGAGATCGCCGAGACCGTCACCGCCGAACTGGGCGCGCCGCTGGCCTTCAGCCGGGCCGTCCACGCGGGGCTCCCGATCGCGGTCGCGGGCTCGTACGCCGAACTCGCCGCCACCCACCCCTTCGAGGAGCGGATCGGCAACTCCACCGTCCTCCACGAGCCCGTCGGCGTGGTCGGCGCGATCACCCCCTGGAACTACCCGCTCCACCAGATCGTGGCCAAGGTCGCCCCCGCGCTGGCCGCCGGCTGCACGGTCGTGCTCAAGCCCGCCGAGGACACCCCGCTGGTCGCCCAGCTCTTCGCCGAGGCCGTCCACGAAGCGGGCCTGCCCGCAGGCGTGTTCAACCTCGTCACCGGCCTCGGCCCGGTCGCCGGGCAGGCACTGGCCGCCCACGAGGGCGTCGACCTGGTCTCCTTCACCGGCTCCACCGCCGTCGGCCGGCAGATCGCCGCGACCGCGGGCGCCGCCGTCAAGCGGGTCGCCCTGGAACTCGGCGGCAAGTCCGCCAACGTCATCCTCCCCGGCGCGGACCTCGCCAAGGCCGTGGGCGTCGGTGTCGCCAACGTCATGTCCAACACCGGGCAGACGTGCAGCGCCTGGACCCGCATGCTCGTCCACCGGGACATGTACGAGGAGGCCGTGGACCTCGCCGTGACGGCCGCCGCCAAGTACGTGCCGGGCGAGCGCATCGGCCCCGTCGTCAACGCCAGGCAGCACGAGCGCGTGCGCGGCTACATCGCCAAGGGCGTCGAGGAGGGCGCCCGGCTCGTCGCCGGCGGCACCGACGTGCCGCGGACGCGCGGCTACTGGGTCAGCCCCACCGTCTTCGCCGACGTCACCCCGCAGATGACGATCGCCCAGGAGGAGATCTTCGGTCCCGTCCTGTCGATCCTGGCGTACGAGGACGAGGAGGACGCGCTGCGCATCGCCAACGGCACCGTCTACGGCCTCGCCGGGGCGGTCTGGGCGGGCGACGACGCCGCGGCCGTCGCCTTCGCCCGCCGCATGGACACCGGCCAGGTCGACATCAACGGCGGCCGCTTCAACCCGCTGGCGCCCTTCGGCGGATACAAGCAGTCCGGGGTCGGACGCGAGCTCGGCCCGCACGGCCTCGCCGAGTACCTCCAGACCAAGTCCCTCCAGTTCTGACCGGTTCCGCTGGTTCTGACAGCCCTGAGCGCAGGAGAAAACACCGTGGTCCGCGCCGCCGTACTGCCCGCCGTCAACGCGCCCCTCACCCTCACCGAGATCGACCTGCCCGAACCCGGGCCGGGCCAGGTGCGGGTCAGGCTCGCCGCGGCCGGGGTCTGCCACTCCGACCTGTCCCTGTCCAACGGGACGCTCCGGCAGCCGGTACCCGCCGTCCTCGGGCACGAGGGCGCCGGCACGGTCGTGTCCGTGGGCGAGGGCGTCACGGGCGTGGCCCCCGGCGACCGCGTCGTCCTCAACTGGGCACCCTCCTGCGGCACCTGCCACTACTGCGGGCTCGGCGAGCCCTGGCTGTGCGCCGGCGCGGGCGCGGCGGCGGGCGTGCCCTACGCCAAGCTCGCGGGCGGCGGCACCGAGCTCTACCCGGGTCTCGGCACGGCCGCGTTCGCCGAGGAGACCGTGGTCGCGGCGGGCGCCGTCCTGCCGCTCCCGGACGGGGTCCCCCTGATCGAGGCCGCACTCCTGGGGTGCGCCGTGCTCACCGGGTACGGGGCGGTCCACCACAGCGCCGGGGTGCGCCCCGGGGAGTCCGTCGCCGTCTTCGGCGTCGGGGGCGTCGGCCTCGCCGTCCTCCAGTCCGCCCGCATCGCGGGGGCGGGCGCCGTCGTGGCCGTCGACGTCTCCCCGGAGAAGGAGGCCCTGGCGCGGGCCGCGGGCGCCACGGAGTTCCTCCTCGCGGGGGAGGACGTCGCGAAGCGCATCCGCGCGCTGACCGGCGGGCACGGGGCGGACGTCGCCGTCGAGTGCGTCGGGCGCGCCGAGACGATCCGCGCCGCGTGGTCCTCGACGCGGCGCGGCGGCCGGACGACGGTGGTGGGCATCGGCGGGAAGGGCGACCTGGTCTCCTTCTCGGCGCTGGAGCTCTTCCACTTCGGCCGCACGCTGTCGGGGTGCGTGTACGGCAACAGCGACCCCGCGCGTGACCTGCCGGTGCTGGCGGAGCACGTGCGGGCCGGGCGGCTCGACCTGTCGGCGATGGTCACGGGGCGGATCGGGCTGGAGGGGATCCCCGGGGCGTTCGAGGCGATGCAGGAAGGAAGGGGCGGGCGGGCGCTGGTCGTCTTCTGAGCGGGTCGTCGCGGTGCGCGGCGCCGCACGGGGCAACCGCCCCCGGGGCGGGCGGTTACCCCGCCCGCCCCGGCCTTCGGCGCCGCACGCGCCCTGACTGCCGGCGCCCGTTCAGGACCGGTTCGCGACGTCCTTCACCGAGGTCGGCCCCAACTGCCTTGCGCTGGCGTACTCCGGCATCGTCATGGGCTTGTCGAACAGGAAGAACGACTGGTTCGTGCCGACCGTGAACTCCATATAGGCGCCTGTCGTCGCGTCGAAGCCGTAGTAGGCGTTGCAGGTGGAACCCGACGTGTACGTGCCGTCCATGCCGGGCTGTGCGAGGACCCCGACGCCGTGGTCGGTGGTCTCCACCCGCTCCGTCGGAGTGAGCATCTTGCAGCGCGGCACCGGCAGGCCCTTCATGATGAAGTACCCGTACTCGCCGTTGGCGTTCTGGATGTAGACGTACGAGAGTTTGCCCCGCTTCCCCCACGTCTTGATCCACTCGTTGATCGCCTCGCGGGTCGGCGAGTACTCCATGCGGCCCGCCGGCTGCAGGGCGACGAGACGGTCGTAGTTCTCCTGCTTGGCCCTGTTCTCCTTGTCCTGGCTGGAGTCGGTGCAGGACGTCAGGGCGAGGCCCACGACGAGCGCGACCACGGCGGCCAGGGCCATACGTGCGTACTTCCTCATGCGGTGCTGCCTTCTTCCCGGGAGGAGACGGGGATCAGTTGGTGCACGTCGTGCGCTCGGCCGCGGCATCCAGCCGGTACGGCAGGTCCTTGTCGCGGAAGGGGGCGCGGTGCTCCTGGGCGGCCTTCGCGTTGTAGGCGTTGACCGACTCGATCCGCGCGGCCCTCAGCGCGGTGATCGACTGGTCGATCTGCGTCGTGCGAACCTCCGAAGCGGCCTTGCGCTCCTCCTGGAGCGCCTGGATCGTCCCCTCGGCGTTCTGCACGGCCTCGCACAGGTCGAAGAACTCCTCGTACGTGGCCTGCCGGAACTCGCCGGAACCGACGGTGTTCCCGTGCTCTTCCGCCTCGCCGCGGAAGGGGGCGGTGATCCACCCCGCGCCGCCGAAGGCGAACACCCCGATCACGTACAGCACCGCCAGGCCGATGACCCCGCCGACGGCCCAGGTCCCCAACCGTGCCCCCTCGCGCACCTGTCCCATCACCATCCCCCTTCGCACGTGGTCTCCGCGGCGTGGAACCACCTGTGAAGGAGGACACGGGCCCCGGTGAAACGGTTCCGCCGCCACGCCAAGCCCCGCCCGCCGGGCACGGATTGACGGTGGGGCGGCTGCGCATCGGCCGGGAAACTGCCATAGGGTTCGGCGCGGACCGGCTCGCTCGGTCATTTGCGTTGCGGAAGAGTTCAATTCAGGTCAGAACAGGTCGCAGTCGGGCGGTCGCCCGACAGGCACGTGCAGGGGAGCACAGCGTGAGTCTCATCAAGAAGGCATTCGAAGTCATCGAGAAGGGCTTCGACGCGGGCGGCGACGCCATCCACGACTTCACCGTCAACCGCCGCACGGCCGAGCTCTTCCTGAAGCTGGGTGTCGCGGTCTACGCGGAGCAACGCCTCGGCGGCTCGCACGAGCCGGTGGAGAAGATGTTCGAGGCCCTGGAGGGCCACGTCGCCGAGAACGGCGAGGTGGAGCTCGACCACCTCAAGGAGGCCCGCGAGGTCCTGGGCGAGGCGTTCGTGGCCAAGCACACCGCGGAGATCGAGGCGGAGGAGGCCGCCGAGGCCAAGGCCGTCGAGGAGGCCAAGGCCGCCGCTGCCGCCGCAGCCGCCGTTGTGACTCCCGCCGCTCCCGTGGCGGCTCCCGTCGTCGCGCCCGCGCCTCCCGTCGCGGCTCCCGCGGTTCCGGCGCAGGCTCCCGCGGCCCCGGTCGAGGCCGCCGCCCCGGCCGCCCCGGTCGAGGCCGCCGTCCCGGCCCCCGTCGCCCCGGCGGAGGCCCCGGCCCCGGCTCCCGCTCCCGTCGCTCCGGTGGAGTCCACCCCCGCGGGCTGACCCACGCGCGAAAGGCCCGGCGCGTCGACATGTCGACGCGCCGGGCCTTTCGCGTGCGGAGCGACCGCCGGGAGCTCACGGCACTGCTCGGCGAGGTCGCGCCGGTGGTCTCGCCCACCGCCGCCCGCGCGTGTCAGGCCACGGGATGCCGGGTCATGACGCGAAGGGGGTCGCGCGGCCTGCTTGAGGGAGTCTCCGTACCCGGGCCGCTCAGGCCCATCACCCGAGGGGAACTCCCATGATCCTGACCCGCCGCCTCTTCGCGCTGTCCGCCGCCTCCGCCGTCGTGGCCGGGGGAGCGCTCGTGCCCGCGACCGCATACGCCGCCGCCCCGCGGCCGATGGCACCGGGACGTATGCGACGCTGCAGTACACCGACGACATGAGTCAGGACGGCTCCGGTGGCCGGATCCTGACCGGCGACCGGGACCCGGGCAGCGGTGACCGCGATGGGGACGGCTACGGCGGTGACCGGCGCACGCATGTGAACCGTGAGCCGTGAACTGTGAGTTCCGGACCTCAGCGGCCGGTGCCCAGCGCGGCGAACTGCACAGCGAGCCCGTCGACGAGGGCGCGCAGGCCCGTCTCGAAGGCGCCCTCGTCCACCTGTTGCTGCCGTTCCGCGAGCAGGTGGGCCTGGCCGAGGTGCGGGTAGTCCGCCGGGTCGTACGCCGAGGGGTCGTCGACGAAGCCCCGTGCGAAGGAGCCCAGGGCGGACCCGGCCACGAAGTAGCGCATGAGCGCGCCGACGCGGGTGGCGTGGGCCGGGGGCCAGCCGGCGGCGGTCATGCCGCCGAAGACCGCGTCGGCCATGCGCAGGCCGGCCGGACGGCGCCCGGGGCCCTGGGCGAGGAACGGGACGATGTGCGGGTGGGCCGCGAGCGCGCCACGGTAGGAGCGGGCCCAGGCGACGAGGGCGTCGCGCCAGTCGCGGCCGTCGTCGAACACGGTCAGGTCGACCTCGCCGACGACGGCGTCGGCGACCGCGTCCAGGATGTCGTCCTTGGTCGTGAAGTGGTTGTAGAGGCTCGGCCCGCTGACGCCGAGTTCGGCGGCGAGGCGGCGGGTGGAGACGGCCTGCAGTCCCTCCTCGTCCACGAGCACGAGCGCCGTGGCGACGATGCGTTCGCGGCTGAGCAGGGGCTTGCGGGGACGGGCCATGCGGCACATAGTAGAGGCTGCCGACAGGAAACTAGCAGTGATAATTTAAAGCAGAACCGAGGTGCGCCGTGAATCTTGAGCTGTCCGAGGAGCAGGCCGCGGTCCGCGCGCTCGCCGCCGGGTTCACCGAGCGCGAGATCGCGCCGTACGCGGCCGCGTGGGACCGGGCGGAGAGCGTGGACCGGGGCATCGTCGAGAAGCTGGGCGCCGTGGGATTCCTCGGACTGACCATTCCCGAGGAGTACGGCGGCTCCGGCGGCGACCACCTGGCGTACTGCCTGGTCACCGAGGAGCTGGGGCGCGGTGACTCCTCGGTGCGCGGGATCGTCTCCGTCTCGCTCGGGCTCGTGGCGAAGTCCGTCGCCCACTGGGGCACGGACGAGCAGAAGCGCGACTGGCTGCCCCGGCTGGCCTCCGGCGAGGCGGTGGGCTGCTTCGGGCTGACCGAGCCCGGCACCGGCTCGGACGCCGGCAACCTGACCACGCGTGCCCGGCGCGACGGCGGCGACTATGTGATCAACGGCGCCAAGATGTTCATCACGAACGGCACCTGGGCGGACGTCGTCCTGCTCTTCGCCCGCACCAACGACACCCCCGGCCACAAGGGCGTCAGCGCCTTCCTCGTGCCCGCCGGCAGCCCCGGCCTGACCCGGCGCGAGGTGCACGGGAAGCTCGGCCTGCGCGGCCAGGCCACGGCGGAGCTGGCGCTGGAGGACGTGCGCGTGCCGGCCTCGGCGATGCTCGGGCCCGAGGGGAAGGGCTTCTCCGTGGCGATGTCCGCCCTGGCCAAGGGCCGTATGTCGGTGGCCGCCGGATGTGTGGGCATCGCGCAGGCGGCGCTGGACGCGGCCGTGGGCTACGCCAGGGAGCGCGAGCAGTTCGGCAGGCCGATCGCCGCGCACCAGCTGGTGCAGGAGCTGCTCGCGGACATCGCCCTGGACGTCGACGCCGCGCGGCTGCTGACCTGGCGGGTCGCCGACCTCGTCGACCGGGGCCTGCCCTTCGCGGCGGAGTCGTCCAAGGCGAAGCTCTTCGCCAGTGAGGCGGCGGTGCGCTGCGCCAACAACGCGCTGCAGGTCTTCGGCGGCTACGGCTACATCGACGAGTACCCCGTGGGCAAGCTGCTGCGGGACGCCCGGGTGATGACCCTGTACGAGGGCACGAGCCAGATCCAGAAGCTGCTGATCGGCCGGGAGCTGACGGGGGTCTCGGCCTTCTGACGGGGCCGCCCGGCACCGACCGACCGCTCGGTATCTAAGCGCTTGCTCAGCGCCCATGTAGGGTGTCCGCCATGGACGTGGAGGCGGAGCAGTCGGAGCGGACCGAGGCGTGGAGCGGCATCACCCCTGATGCCGCCCGGCGGCTGGTGATCGCCGCGGTCGAGGCGTTCGCGGAGCGCGGCTACCACGCCACGACCACGCGCGACATCGCCGGCCGGGCGGGCATGAGCCCCGCGGCTCTGTACATCCACTACAAGACCAAGGAAGAGCTGCTCTACCAGATCAGCGTCGTCGGGCACCGGCTCTCCCTCGGGCTGCTCCAGGACGCCGCGAACGGCGACGGCGGCCCGGCCGACCGGCTGGCCGCGGCCGTGCGCTCCTTCGTCCGCTGGCACGCCGAGCACCACACCACGGGCCGCGTCGTGCAGTACGAGCTCGGCGCGCTCGGCCCCGAGCACTACACCGAGGTGGTGGAGCTGCGCCGGGAGAGCGAGGCCGCGGTCCGCTCGGTGATCCACGACGGCGTGCGGGCCGGGGAGTTCGACGTGCCGGACGTGCCGGGGACCACCGTCGCGCTGCTGTCGCTCTGCATCGACGTGGCCCGCTGGTTCAACCCCGACGGGCGCCGGACGCCGGACGCGATCGGCGCGCTGTACGCCGATCTCGCCCTGCGCATGGTCGGGTACGCGCCCCGTCAGAGGTAGAAGCGGACGACCGTCTCGGCCACGCACACCGGCTTGTCGGCGCCCTCGCGCTCCACGGTGATCGCCACGACGAGCTGGGCGCCGCCGGGCACCTCGCTCACCTCGGCGATCCGGCCGGTGGCCCTCAGGCGGGAGCCGACGGGCACGGGGGAGGGGAAACGGACCTTGTTCACCCCGTAGTTGACGCCCATCTTCACGCCCTCGACCCGCAGCAGCTCCGGGGTGAAGGACGGGATCAGCGACAGCGTCAGGTAGCCGTGCGCGATGGTGGTGCCGAAGGGGCCCTGGGCCGCCTTCTCCGGATCGACGTGGATCCACTGGTGGTCCCCGGTGGCGTCCGCGAACAGGTCGATCCGCTTCTGGTCGACCTCCAGCCAGCCGGTCGTGCCGAGGTCCTCCCCGATGGCGTCCTTCAGCTCGCCGACCGAGGTGAAGATCCTGGGCTGTGCCATGTCATGCCTCCCGTACTGTCCAAGCGCTTGCTCAGCATGGTGTCCGCGGCGGACCCCTGTCAACGCCCCGCACCCGGCGCGTATCAACGGCCGCTCGTCCGGTTTGTGACTATCTTTCATCTCCGTATGTCCCTGTTCGCGCCGGTGGAGGAGACGGAAGTGGCCGAGGCCCCCACGGAGACCAGCCCGTCCGACTGGCACACGGTGGAGGTCCGGCACGGCGGCGGCACCCCCTCCCCGGCCGCCGCCCGCACCGCTCTGCTGCGCCCCTCGACCTGGCCCCAGACCTGGTTCGCGCTGGCCGTCTACTGGCTCGCCAGCCGCGTCGTCATGCTGGCCGTGCTGCGCAGCGGGCAGGGCGACATCGCCCGGGAGGTGCACTTCCTCTACCACCACTGGAGCGAGGGCTTCACGCACGGCACCTTCCCCGTCGGCGACGTGACCTGGCAGTACCCGCCCGGCGCCGCGCTGGTGATGCTCGCCCCGGTGCTGCTGCCCGGGCTCAGCTACTTCCAGGGCTTCGTCCTGCTGTCGCTCGCCGCCGACGCCGTCGTCCTGCTCCTCCTGCTGAGGGCTGGGACCGGCCGGCCCGGCCGCAGCACCGCCGGCGCGTGGCTGTGGGCGCTCGCCCTGCCGCTGCTGATGCACCTGCCCTACGCCCGGTACGACCTGATGGTCACCGTCGTCGCTGTCGGGGCGCTGCTCGCGCTGCCCGCGCGCCCGCGGCTCGGCGGCGCGCTCGCCGGGATCGCCGCCCTGATCAAGCTCTGGCCCGTACTGACCGTGCTCGGCACCCCGCGCGGCCGGACCACCCGGCAGACCTGGACCGCGCTCGCGCTGTCAGCGGGCGGGCTGCTGCTGGTGCTGTGCACCGCCTTCCGCGGCGCCTTGGGCTTCCTGTCCGCGCAGCACCACCGCGGCGTCGAGATCGAGTCCCTCGGCGGCACCTTCCTGCACGTCGCCGAGATGTTCGGCTGGCCGGGGCGGGTGGTCGCGCACTACGGCTCGCTGGAGTTCACCGGCCCCTACGTCGCCGAGATCACCACCGCCTCCCTGCTGCTCACCGGGATCTGCCTGCTGTGGCTGCTGATCTGGCGCATGAAGGCGGCCCGTTGGACCCCGGCCACACCGTACGACGCCGCGCTGGCCGCCGTGCTCCTGTTCACCGTCACCAGCCGGGTGATCAGCCCCCAGTACCTGGTGTGGCTGATCGGCCTCGGCGCGGTCTGCCTGACCATGCGGCAGACCACCCAGCGGCCGGTCGCCGCGCTGGTGCTGCTCGCCACCGCCGTCACCACGGTCGACTACCCGCTGTTCTTCACGGACGTCATGGCCGCCACCTGGCAGGGCGCCGCCGTCGTCGCCGTCCGCAACGCGCTGCTGGTCGCCGCGGCGCTCGTCTCCTGCGTCCGGTTGTGGCGCACGAGCGTCCCGCGCCGCAAGTAGAGTCGGGGCGTGGCGAGGATCCCCGGCGAGCACCGTGAACTGACCGTCGGCCAGCTGAGCGGGCGCAGCGGCGCCGCCGTCTCGGCACTGCGCTACTACGAGGCGCAGGGACTGATCCGCAGCCGCCGCACCGCCGGCAACCAGCGCCGCTACACCCGCGACACCCTGCGCCGCGTCGCCTTCATCCGGGCCTCCCAGCGGGTCGGCATGCCGCTCGCCGCGATCCGCGAGGCACTGGACGGCCTCCCCGAGGGCCGCACCCCGGACCGGTCCGACTGGTCCCGGCTCTCCGCGGGATGGCGGGCCGAACTCGACGCCCGCATCGACCGGCTCACCGCGCTGCGGGACAGCCTCGACGACTGCATCGGCTGCGGCTGCCTCTCCCTGGACCGCTGCGCCCTGTCCAACCCCGGCGACGCGCTCGGCGACCAGGGGCCCGGCGCGCGGCGCCTGCTCGGCACGGAGCCGCCGCGCCCCGCACCCGCTACCAGATCTCCGGCCTGCGGCCGGCCCACGGACGGGCCGCCTCCAGCTGCGCCGACAGCGAGATGAGCGTCGCCTCGTCCCCGTAGCGGCCGCCGAACATCACGCCGATCGGCAGCCCCTCCTCCGTCCAGTGCAGCGGCACGTTCACGGCCGGCTGCCCGGTGGCGTTGAAGATCGGCGTGAACGGCGTGTAACCGGCCAGCCCCGCGAACTCCGCCGCCGGGTCCGTGTCGTTCCGCAGACCCGCGCTCCCCACGAACGCCGGGGGCCGCGCCAGCGTCGGCGTCAGCACGACGTCGTACGAGGAGAGCAGGGCGTCGGCGATGAGCTGCCCCAGTGCCCGGAACGCGTACAGCGACGCGGCGAAGTCGGGGCCGCTCACCTTGCCCCCCTCGGCGCGCAGGTGCCGGGTGAGCGGCATCAGCAGCTCCTCCTGCTCCGGCGCCACCGGGTAGACGGTGGCCATCACGCCCCACACCCGGGTGAAGGCGTGCAGGATCGCGTCGTCCACGGGCAGCTCGACCTCGTCCACCTGGTGGCCCAGCCCGCGCAGCAGCCCGGCGGCGCCGTCGTACGCGGCACGGCAGTCCGGGTGCAGCTCGACCCCGGGAACGGGGGGCTGTGGCAGCCCGACCACGCGCAGCGTCCCCGGATCGCGGCCGACGTACGAGGAGAAGGACTCGCCCTGCGGCAGCGAGGGCGCGCTGTACGGGTCGCCCGGCATCGGGCCCGCCAGGACGTCGAGCAGGGCCGCCGCGTCCGCGACCGTACGGGCGATCGGCCCGCTGCCGCTCAGGCCGCTCACGTCGTGCTGAACCGGGCCCGCGCTGACCCTTCCCCGGCTGGGCTTGATGCCGAACAGGCCGCACACGGACGCGGGGATGCGGATCGAGCCGCCGCCGTCGCTGCCCTGGGCGAGGGGGGCGAGCCCCCCGGCGACCGCGGCCGCGGCCCCGCCGCTGGAGCCGCCGGCGGAACGCTCCAGGTCCCACGGGGTGCGGGCCGGCGGGGCCAGCCTGTTCTCGGTGTAGCAGGGCAACCCGAACTCCGGGGTGTTGGTCTTGCCCAGCAGCACCGTGCCGGCCGCACGCAGCTTGGCGGCGACGTGGTCGTCGACGTCCGGCACGTGGTCGGCGTACGCCTGCGAGCCCAGGGTGCAGCGCACGCCGGCGACGAAGTTGAGGTCCTTGACCGGCACCGGGACGCCGTGCAGCGGCGACAGGCGCGGCCGGCGGTCGTCGCGCCGGGCCGCGAGCGCCTCCGACTCGGCGTCGGCGGCCTGCTTGCGGGCGATCGCCGGGGTGACGGTGATGAACGCCCCGAGGGTGTCGTTGTGCCGGTCGACGCGGTCCAGATAGTGCTCGGCGAGTTCCGTCGGGGAGACCTCCCCGGCCCTGATCGCCTTCCCCTGCTCCAGCGCCGTCAGATCGTGCAGCTCCGCCATGGGCCGGTCCCGTCCCCTTCGCGCGAGGGTGTGCGTTGCCTGGGGGTGCATCGTCGCACCGGGGGCAGGGGGGTGTCATTACCGCGGGGTACGTGGGTCTGACCGGGGTCGGTTGTCGCGACCGGTGGGGTGTGCGGGTGTGCTGCGCCCGCGGTTCGGGGTGCGGCCGGTTGTCGTGTGCGGGTTGTTCGCGCCTGCGGGCGGCTGCGCCGGGCTGCCCGGTTGCTCGTGTGCGGGTTGTTTTGCGCCTGCGGCGGGCTGTCCCCCGCCCTCCCGCCCTCCCCCAGCCTTCGGCCGGGGGGACCCCCATCCGGCGCGGTCAGTGGCCGCGTCGCGGGGTGCGGGGTGGGCCGGGTGCGGGGCCTCCGGGGCTGCACGTCCTGGACTGGGTTATTTACGTGCATGGCGGGCGGTACTTGTCCTTGCCGTCTGTGCCGCACACAAATATCCCGCAGCGTCCAGAACATCCACCCTCCCCCAGCCTTCCGCGGTCACCGACGGTTTGAAGTCGAGCGGGGCCCACCAGAAGCACGACGATCTTGCCCTCGTTCTTGAAGACACCGACCTTCACGGGCAGGTCTGCAGAGCCACGTCCCTGGCAACGCTCACGCGCTCGGTCACCGAGTGCACCGGCCGGCCCTGCAGGGCCTGAGGTAGCCATATCCCTTTGGCCGGACCTGCGGTCTGACGTTCGGCTGTTACTAGAGCCAGAGCGGCGAGGACCTCGTCGGGCGATGAGCGTTGCAGTAGTTGGCTTAGTAGAGCCGCGTCCGTTCTGGCGCGTCGCTCCGACTCGTGTCCGGCGACTGCTTCCACAATCGTTTGACGCAGGTGATCTTCCATCCCCCTTCTAGCTTCGCCCGCCGCTCGTTGGATGGCGTCTTTGAGCTGGGGGTCCATCTGCATGCTGGTCAGGTGTTTACCGTGGGCGTCGGCGAAGACGGCGGTGAGGACGTCGACGGGCGGGAGGGCCGACAGCTTCCCAGGTCCTGACGTCACTGCCCGGCGTCGGCGTCAGGATCGCCGCAGTCCTGCTGGTCACCGTCGGCGACGGCACCAGCTTCCCCACCGCCGCCCACCTGGCCTCCTACGCCGGCCTCGCCCCGGCCACGAAACAGTCGGGCACCTCGATCCACGGCGAACACGCACCCAGAGGCGGCAATCGGCAACTCAAACGCGCGATGTTCCTGACCGCGTTCGCCGCCCTGCACGACCCCGCATCCCGCACCTCCTACGACAAATGCCGGGCCCGCGGCAAAACCCATACCCAAGCCCTCCTCCGCCTCGCCCGCCAGCGCATCAGCGTCCTGTTCGCCATGCTCCGCGACGGAACCTTCTACGAGACCCGCGTCCCCGCGGCAACAGCCGCGTGACCCCCGCAGGCTTGACGAAGGACATAGAGGCACCCCCCGGTTGCCCAGGCCCTGGCCCGCGCCGGACTGACTCCCGTCTTCGCACGATTCCGGCCTGGCCCAAGGCGTCGCGCGCGGTCCACGGTAGGTCGCCAGGAAACGAACCCGCGGGCCACACCATCGACTGCCTGTACGTGTGCTTGCGGGGCATCTGCTCGCTCCGCTTGGCTCGGGGCTCTGGTGAGGGCTTGCCTCATCCGTGCGGGGCGGACACGCGCAACCCGTCGATGAGAAGCTGCAGACGGCGGTGGACGTCCGCGATGTGGTGGTCGCTGCCGGGCACGGGGCGCGCCAGTAGGGACATCGCGGTCAGCACGTCCTGGAGATCGACGTCAGCACGGATCCGGCCGTCCCGCCGGGCGTCGTCCATGAGTCTGCCGACCGCGGCTTCCACCCGCGCGTACTGCGACGACAGTTCTGCCGGGAACTGCCCGCCCTTGTCGAGCAAGAGGCCGCACAGCGGTCCGAGCCGCTCGTCCACCGCGTCGTGCAGGAAACGCTCCAGCGCGGCGAAGGCGTCGGTGCTCTCCGCGGCGGCGCGCTCGACCTGGTCGGCCATGCGGCCTACGACGGACAGCAGTACGGCGTGCAGCAGGGACTGCCGTTCACGGAAGTGCCGGTAGAGCGTGGCATTTCCGACGCCGGCGCGCCGGGCGATCTCGTCAAGCGGGGCGGCTGGTCCCCGCTCCACGAAGACCTCACGGGCAGCCGCCACGATCCGCTCGCGGTTGCGCAGTGCATCCGCGCGGGGCCGGGGACCTCCGTCTGCGACCGGCCTGGCATCGTCGGGGCCGGCGGCCGGGACGGCCTGTGGCTCGGGCGTACGACGCATGGTGCGGCAACGCCCGGCGTCGGGTTGTGCCGCGTGGTTGGGCCGGGCCTCGCAATCGGTGGAGCCCGTGGCGGCCCCGGTCTCTTTTGAGGTCTGCATGCTTCTCCAGGGTCGGGTCGTGTTCAACGGATCACCGCGTGCTCGCCTCTGGCGAGGGCCACCCGAGACCGAGGTCACTGGCGAAACGCCGAGGGGGATCGTGCCGCCTTCTCCGGTTGCCGGCGCGATCGCGCCTACCTGCCCGTTGTGTGGGTGGGCAGTGGGCGTGCGGTGCTTTCGGACGGTCCGGGTCCGACCGGGGGACGGAACACGGCGGCCTGACCGTGGTGGGTTCCGTCGGAGTCCTCGAGGTTCCACATGCAGACGTCCTCGATCCGGAATATCCGGCCGTCCTTGTGCTGCCGCAGACCCTGGTACCCGTCGGCGTAGCCGCGTTCGTCCACCGATGCGAGCAGCGCGGCCCGGTCCTGCTGCGCGTCGGGCGCGGCCGACCGGCGCGACGGGAGGCCGATGAACTCCTCCCAGGTGTAGCCGAAGGACCGCTGCGCGGTGCGGTTGGCGTAGACGAACAGCGGGTCGTCCGATCCGTCGTGCGCCAGCAGCCCGAAGGGTGCCTCCTCGTAGAGCCATTGGGCCGCCTCGGCGTCCGATGCCCACACCGGCGGGCACATATGGACGCCCACCAGGCGTCGGTAGCTGTCGAGGAGGAGCAGGGCGAAGCGCGGATCCCCGCGCCGGTCGGACGGCGCGGGGATCCGCGGGGAAGGGTCAGTCACCGTTCTCGACCCAGCTCATGAGCTTGCGGAGCTTCTTGCCGGTGGTCTCCAGCAGGTGGTTCTCGTCGGCCTTCTTGTACTCGTTGTAGCGCGGCAGGCCGGCGTTGTACTCGGCGATCCAGTTGTTGGCGAAGGAGCCGTCCTGGATCTCCGCGAGGACCTTCTTCATCTCGGCCTTGGTGGCGTCGGTGATGATGCGGGGACCGGTGACGTAGTCGCCCCACTCGGCGGTCTCGGAGATCGACCAGCGCATCTTCTCCAGGCCGCCCTCGTACATCAGG